>NZ_JAAGOG010000223.1:0-11410 GCF_010747425.1 Nostoc sp. UIC 10630 | reverse complement strand
GTATTGTATATAATATATAAATATTTAGATTTTAAAAATCTTATAGAATCTAAAGCGTTTAGCAATAAAGATACCCATAATTACAAGATTATTATTGGTTTCTAAATTATTGACTATTTTCACGCAAGGCTAGTAGTTTATTTCTTTTGGTGTTAATTTTTCCATGTCTAACCATTGAAAGAATTGATGCAGCTTTGTTAGCGGAAAAATTTCCTGTTGACAAGTGATTAAAATTATTTTTCCTGTAATGAGATGCCTGAGCGCTTACTTCAATTAGATGATGTACGAAATGCCAATACTCCAGAAAAAATCGCAGCAATATTTCAACAATTGGGTTACAATACTACTTTCCAAATATGGGATATTAGCGTGTTGGAACTTCCCTATGGGAGTGCTCAAGCCATAAATCAGGTCTATTTAATTGCCAACCAGGGGAATGGAGAGTTACAAGTTTTCCTGTTTCAGCTACACCCTAACCATTGGTCTTCGCTTGATGCTGTTACTCATCGAATGCAGGCGATTGCCAAAAGTCTCTGTAACGGACGGACTTCCCACTTTTTATTATTAGGTACAAAGGACTACAAGCAGTTAATGCTCCTTAGTCCTCATCAGTCTTTAAATGATAAGTATAATTTTTCGTTCAAAATTAACACATATCTGATTAATACTGTTGACCCTAGTTATCATGACTTAAATCGATTAGAAAAGATTGCTGCTTTTAAGCTTGACCCCCAAACACTTCACCGCATTCAGCACGAAGCGCTTAGGTTCAGAGATTACCAGCCAAAGTACGAAAACCCAGATTCAGTTTGTTTGTACTTGCAAGAAATTGGTACGATTAGCTTGTTAACAACTGCACAAGAAATTACTCTTGCTCGTAAAGTTGCTCCTCTAGAAGAGTTATACCGTCTCAAACAGCAGTTGCAACAAGAATTGAAGCGAAATCCACAAGATGAAGAGTTGGCATCAGCAGCTGGTATATCCCTATTAGCACTTCGCGAACGTATAGCTAACGGCCGAGGTGCCAAAAACAAGCTAATAGAAGCAAACCTGCGATTAGTAGTTTCAATTGCCAAGAAGTATATAAATCGAGGAGTTGACTTTTTAGATTTAATTCAAGAAGGGAATTTGGGATTAATTCGAGCGGTTGAGAAGTTTGATCACACAAAAGGTTATAGATTGTCAACCTATGCAGTTTGGTGGATTAGACAGTGTGTAAAACGAGCGCTTGATAAGCAATCCCGTACCATTCGCCTTCCTGTTCACCTTTGGGACAAAATATATTCAATTAAAAATGCAACAAAGCAGCTTTATCAAGAAATGGGTCGTCTTCCCAAACAAAAAGAAATAGCAGATTTCTTGGGAATGCCGGATAAAAATTTCCAATTTATTGTTAAATCTGCTTTGCCAATAATTTCCTTAGATACTCTAATTGGTGCAGAGCAAGACACTACATTAGCAGATTTGATGGAATTTGACGGAGACACTCCAGAAGAACAAATAATTAAAACCCTTTTGCGAGAGGAATTAGAAAGTCTCTTAGCAATAATCCAACCTCGGAGTCGCCAAATTTTAGAAATGCGACATGGTTTGGACGATGGACACGAGAAAACTTTGGAGGAAATAGGTCAGCATTTTAATTTAACGCGCGAAAGAATTCGTCAAATTATTAATAAAGCACTAGATAAACTACGCTTTTGTAAGCCGCAAATAGTTTTACATCAGCAAATTACTGCCCAAATAGTAGCTCCTACTACTAAAAAAGAAATTTTGATTTCTACGAATGCTTTAAACAATAGAGTGAATTTGAAAAAAACAAACCTGAATCCTCCCCATGCTCAACCTAATAATCACAAAATCACCGAATTAAGAGAAACTAGTTTAAGTCAAAAGATGATAAATATGAAAAAATATAATTCAGAAGATTTACTAAGAGAAGTTGCTGCTCTAGAACAGGTATTTTCCCACCTTGGTGTCAAATTATCGCAGGGAATTATAGAACTGCAATGCCCTGGTATCCCTCTACCTGAAGAGTTAATTTTAGAAATAGAAGAAAGCCGAAAAATTTTTGGAGAATTGCGTGACAGAGTACTGGAATTAGCCACCTTATCTGAAGTTTCACTCATCTCTAAACCTGAAAAAATTGTTTCCTGTAAAGACTTTAAATCCTTACTGCAAGCTGTTAAAGAGGTGGAGAATGAAAAGGCAGAGGATGAAAAAATCCGCTCATCTGCTTTAAGAGTCTTGCAGCGCGTTTTGGCAATAGTACATAAGGTAGATAGCGATTTTCAACCTTTGCAAGAATGCCAGGATAAAGCCCGTAAACTCTACCAAGCTATTTTGGAATCACAAGAGTCAAGCTTACATTCAGATATTGAAAGCTTAAGTGATGGCAATCATTTATTCTCCAAACTGCTGGCATTGATTACGGATCGAGAATCTCCCGACTATCAACGTTTGGAAGAATTACGTTCTGTTGTAAGTCAATCTTTGGGAATGCCTTTGGCTTTAGCAGCATTAACAGGAGGACTTGTAGTCCAAGAAGAATCCATACAAAATTTTACCTCAGTTTTAATTAATGAGGTAAAGGCAGTTTTAAGTAATGAGATAAAGGAGGAAAAGTCTGATATTGAATTTCATCAAGTAGTAACATCAGTTTCCGAACAGCAAAGTATAAAACAGTTGAACGTGGCACAGGCAAAGCTAGAAATTACATCACCTAATAAGAAAGTTATAGTAGACCCTCGACCAGTCAAAAAATTAAGCATCATTTCCAAAATAACAACTAAACAGGAAATTGAAGCTTCGGTTTTACCTAAACCCGAATCTAATAAAAATATTTTTGAAGAGGAGGATAAAGAATTACAGCTTCAAGGTGAGTTAACCCTAAAGGGTATAGAGCAACAAAATACTGTATCCATTAGCGGTGATACTAGCGAAGATTCACTAGTCCTTCATAACAGAATTTGGCAACTACTTGAGGGAAAAAGACTTAGCCTTGCTTATCATTTAGCACGTTGTCTGGAAACCCAAAATCCTGATTCACAACCATATTTTTCGTCAGAAATTATTCGGGGGGTAATTTTAGGTCGCCATGTGCGTTATGACACAGGATTAGGGGAAATTGCTAACATTCTAAAAATTGATTTTACGAACCTCATCAACGACTGTTTTGTTGATGGAGACAGTGAGTGGAACCAAGCTGTTAGTTTACTTTTAGCACCTGCTGCATTGCGTCCAGCTTTACTAGCACCAAATACTAATGCTTCGCAAATTCTCTATTCACTTCGGTTCGGAGAAGGTCTTAATCAACTGTATGAATATTGCCAAATTATTGCCAAGTATGGAAACCAAGGTTGTGCTTTAGATACAACAGCTATCAAGACAATCAGAAGTCAGACCGTATGGGAAGCTGATATGGTTTATTTACATCAGCAAGTTGAAGATTGGTGGTCTCAATCTCAGCTTTTATACATATATTATGAAATAGCTAAAGCAGTTTGGATTGAGTGGTTTAAGCCCAATCAACTTATTTATTCTTTGCTATTTCCAGTGAGACACAATGATTTGAGCAAGTTGGATATCGCTAAACAATATGTTGAGCGATTGTCCAATGAAACTCAGATTAACGAAGAAGTTAAGCGGACACAGCGCGAAATCGGTCTTTTTAGGGGCAGTAGTGACGCTATTACAGGTAGGACTTTAAGTTGGATTCGCCAACAGGTTCGTAAAGCAGTTAATTTTGTGCGTCAATGGATCGAGCTTCAAGAATCGCGTACTGTAAACAGCAATAATTATGCTCATAGTCAAGCTCAACAATTGCAGCAAGAACTTGCAAATCTTCACCAAGCTGTATTAGAAGAGCTAGATGTTTTCTTGATTAAAAACTCTTCAGTTTCATTAAGAGCAGGAATTTATTATTGTAGAATAGCAGTAGAAAACATTCGCAATATCTTTGAACCCAATTCTCTATTAGAAATATCAGAGCCCGAATTGAAATATCTTCTCCATGCTGAATTGCTTAAAATACCTTTACTGGCAATGGATGCTGAGTGGCAACCAGAAATCAAAAGCTCAGAATTGTTTATAAAAGAAATTATTAATCTGATTGATCAAGATAATTTTAATTGGCTACAAGCTTTTAATTCACGGATTCAAAACAAAGACCACGAAGCTACTGAGCGAATTATTGAGTTTATCCGAGTGTATCCAGAGACATCAATTGATATTACTCAACTCGAAAAACAACGAGAAATTGATATTAAAAATTGCCAAAAAGAATTAGAGCAAGCAGTAAATAATACTAAAAAATTACTAGAAGATAACGTTGCTCTAGGTTTACTGCGCGAAACTGAAAGGTTAGATTATGCAGCACAAATTGGAAGAATAGAAAATATTACATCAACAACATTACGGTTTTATGAGAGCATATTACATTTGCAAAATATAAGTGATGTAATTAATGCTAAACAGCAGGAAAATATTGAAGAAACTCGAAAAAAATTGCAAAGTTTGAGTCAAGAAATAGGACAAGAAAACCCTGTTTATGCTCGAATTAATGGTGTATTAGATAAAGGTGATGTCCTGACGGCTAATGAATATATAGTTATGGTGCAGCAGGGACGACAAATACCTGAAGCAGAAAATAGGAGAGAGGCTTTTAAAGAGTTCTTCAATAATACTTATATTTCTATAGAAAGTGTACTTGAGACTATTGACCGTGACTCTAAATCAATCAAGCGGCGTGAGTTAATAAACGCAATTTCCCAGCGTAACAATGTTGGACTAATTCAGATGCGACATGTACCAGGCGCTCAGGCAAAACAAGCATCACAAATGTTTGATACCTGGTTGGCGGTAAAAGGAAGAAAGCAAGGAATCACTGATAAAGATGTTAGTCAAATTCTAAGTAGTTTAGGTTTTAATGTAGTAAGTATTAATATCAAAAAAGTAGGTAATTATATTTGGATTGACATTACTACTGAACTAATTCAAGACAAAAATCGTTGTCCTGTTCCAGTATTTGGTTCAGGGGCAAAAGGACGCTATCGTATTCTCTGTGTATGGGATAGACCACCAGAAGAAGAAATTCTCAATACTATTGGGGATACTTCTCATGCTTCTCCAGTTATGGTGTTCCATTTTGGACGGATGACGGAAAAAAGACGTAGAGACCTTGCCTACTTGTGCAGGGAGCGCCGCCGTAACTTTATTGTCATAGATGATGTTGTCATGCTCTATCTTTGTGGAGAAAGAGGTGCACGGCTACCTATATTGTTTGAGTGTACTTTGCCTTTTAGCTTCTTAGAACCATACACAACCACTTCAGGATTTGTTCCTCCAGAAATGTTTTATGGACGCGAAAGAGAGCGAGATTCGGTTATTGATAGTGCTGGTTCTTGTTTCATTTATGGTGGACGGCAGTTAGGTAAAACGGTCTTGCTGCGTTCTGTAGAGCGTATTTTTCATTCACCAAATGAGGGAAAAATAGCACTTTGGCTTGATCTCAAATCTGAAGCAATTGGTTACGATAGAGATATTGATGAAATTTGGAATTTACTGGCAGCTGAGTTTAAGCACTTAGGAGTAATTCCTGATGCTAAATCTAGCCGTATAAAACCTGATGAATTACTAAAGCAAATTCAAACTTGGTTAGAACAAGACGAAACACGTCGTATTCTGTTATTGCTAGATGAATCAGATAAGTTTCTGGAAGCCGATGGTAAAAAACGCACAGAAGGTAATGATGAAAAGGGAGACTTTATTCGTTCTGCGCGTCTCAAAGGATTAATGGACAGAACAAATCGTCGTTTTAAGGTAGTTTTTGCTGGCTTACACAATGTACAACGTACTACCAAGTTAGAAAACCATCCTTTGGCTCACTTGGGACAACCTATTTGCATTGGTCCACTGCTAAACAATGGTGAAATGCGCGAAGCCAGGGCTTTAATTGAACGCCCATTTGCTAGTGTTGGCTATTATTTTGAATCTCCTGATTTAATCACACGTATTCTTTCGCAAACTAACTATTATCCCAGTCTAATACAACTTTATTGTCAACAATTGCTCAAACATGTCACTAATCCTGATGTTGCGAATATTGATAGTAAAGATAGTCCACCTTACATAATTAGTTCGCAACAAGTTGATGATGCTTACAATAATCAAGACCTACGTAAAGCTATTAGGGATAGATTTGTATGGACTTTGCAATTGGATCAGCGATATGAAGTGATTGCTTATGCGATTGCCTTTGGCTCTATCAACATTAATAAAGGAATGGTAGATGGATTTAATGTGTTTTGGATTAGAAATGAAGTGCTGATATGGTGGTATGAAGCCTTTCAAGCTTTGTCATCAGATGAAATTCAAGTTCTGCTAGAAGAAATGGTAGGATTAGGGGTTTTACGTATTACCAATACAGGTGGTTTTACTCTGAGAAGTCCCAATGTATTAGTGCTGATGGGAACCCCAGACGCAATTGAAGCAACACTTTTACAACACCGGGAAGTACCTCTTGAATATGAGCCTTTTACTTTTCGTTCAGTTATTGGCATTAAGGACAAGTTTCGGCGTAGTCCTTTAACAGCCCAACAGGAATCAAAACTTCTATCCACAGAAAATGGAATCTTCATTATTTCTGGTACTGTAGGGGCAGGGCTTGAGGATTTAAAGCTTTATCTAGAATCAGTTATGAGTAAGAAAAAGCAATATTTTTATTATTATTGGGAGAGCATTTTATCTAAAGAAGATTTTTGTCAACGCCTAAAATTGCGAATACGTAATCGCCAGAAAGATTGTATGACGTTAATTGTTATATCCGTAGCTTGTTCCTGGAATCAGCATTGGGTTAATGAGGCGAGAGAGCAAGTTAGAGGATTAAGATCCCAAAATTCTTTTGTGCAAATAGTTTTTGTTGCTAACCCTCAAAACTTGTGGCAGTTAATAAGCAACGATACCACAGAGTTAAATGAACTTAATAGTCTGACTAATTTAACTTTGAAACCTTGGCACGATGTTGCTCTGCGACAATGGCTACAAGATTGTAATTATCCTAGCGATAAAGAATCTCGTGACAAAATTACCGTAGTGACGGGAAATTGGCCAGTACTTCTTTACAGACTATATCAGAATTCTAAATCTGACGTACACAATTGGGAACTTCACTTAGAAGAATTAAAAGGATCATTTGATGACTGGCAAGAGGCACGGGATTTTATTACTTTACAGTTAGGAATTAATAGTTACGAACAACAGAAAGTATTACGAGATTTAGCTGATTGGTGTCAAAGCCCTGAAGAGAGCATTTCTACTGATGAATTAGTGGCTTTAATGGATGATATCCAACCAAATATTCTAAAAAAAGTTTTGATCTGGGCAGACCTGCTAAATTTTGCAATTCCTGTACGTAAGAAAAATGACCCTAAAGAATACTGGCGTCTTGAGCCAGCAGTGGGTCGTATCCTCAAAGCTATGAAAGATTAATATCTAAAAGTACCCATTAATTTGTTGGCATCGACAATCTTTAGAGGTTGTTTGAAAAATCCTCTTGTCGGTATCAAAAGTTTTATATTCCCCTAAAAAAGGGGGGTAGGAGAGATCAAAAGTGCCTAAAGTTACAGGAAAATACTTTTCAAACATCCTCTTATGAATAGTTTTGTCTAAATTTTTCCTGCAATCGTTAGTGAACTTATCAAAATATATAGGTTGTTAAATTATGACTCTCCCAGATTACATAGACAATAATCAACATAAACTTGAAGATGTTTTGAAAGTACTCATTTTGAATGAAAGCCAAACAAACCTAGACATTGCTACTGGATTTTTCCGAATTGAGGCATGGGTACGTTTAGAACAAGCTTTCTACACCATAATTAACTTACGCCTGTTAATTGGTCGTGATCCTACGATTCGACCCGCAGAAGGCGATCGTATTGATCTGTCACAATACTTTAGCCGCGATGTTCAGAAGCAGCTAGAGTCTGAAAAATACAAGCTTAAGTATAAGCAGCAGATTGACCGTTTGATTGGATACTTACAGCAAGACCATATCCATGTCAGGCTTTATGGAGCTATTGGTGATGGTGTGCAGTTTCTTCACGCAAAAGCCTACATTTTTGATAATTACAGCATTATAGGTTCTAGTAACTTCACTCCTGCTGGATTAAGTGGTAATACAGAGTTAAATGTATTAAATAAAATAACAGTAATTGCCCAAGACCTTCGCAGCCAGTGGTTTGAAAAATTCTGGAATGACAAAAGTGTTGACCAAGGCTATAAAGCTAAACTAATTGATGCTCTGAACGCCTCAAAATTTGGCAGCAAACCTTACACACCCTATCAGGTATTTTTAAAAGCACTTTATGAACTTTTCAAAGAAGATTCTTTACCAGAGGGTAGCGTTCGCACGAGCCTAGAACTTGCTAGTTTCCAACAGGAAGGGTTCGAGCGGGCCGTCAGATTACTGGAGCGTCACCGGGGTTGCATAGTGGCAGATGCTGTAGGTTTAGGTAAGACTTACATAGGTTTGCAGGTGCTTGACCATTACCTGATTAAAGACAGACGGCCTGGTTATGTGCCTCGCGCACTAGTGGTATGTCCATCTCAGTTACGGGATTTGGTATGGCGAAAAAAGCTGGACGAGTACGGAATTAAAGCTGACATAGTTTCCCAGGAAGAAATTAGCCGTCAAAACTTTGACATCCGCCGCTACAACAAGCATGACATAATTGTTGTAGATGAGTCGCATAACTTCCGTAATAGTGCAACAAACCGATACCGAACTCTACAAAAGCTTATTGGCAGTGGTAAACGAAGTAAGCGAGTGTTGCTATTAACTGCAACGCCAATTAATACTAGTATCTATGACCTTTATCACCAAATTTTATTGCTACCACGTAGTACAGAAACATATTATCGAAAACATGGAGTTCCCCATTTAAAAAATCACTTTAAAGCCTTAGCAAAGGGAGACAAAGAGATTACTGAACTTTTATTTCAAACAATGGTGAGGCGCTCTCGACAAGATGTAATCAAGCGACAGTTAGCTGGTGAAGAAATTTATATTGCTGGTCAAAAGATTCGATTTCCAAAACGCCAATTACAGCAGTTTACTTATAATTTTGAGTCAAGCTTTCAAGGGCTTTATGCCGGGATTGCCAATCAAATTGACGAGTTACAGCTAGCTCCTTATAATATTAAACGCTTTAAAAAGCAGAAAAATAAGCAAGAAGAAGATCAGGTAAAGCGCAATGATGCTCTTGTTGCCCTAATGAAATCACTTTATCTGAAGCGGTTAGAAAGTTCGCTTATTGCTTTTGAAAGCAGTATTCGCAATCAGAAAAATTTTCAAGAAAGGTTTTTTAGCTTACTACAGCAAGGGAAACTGCTAGACAGCCAAAATTTTCGCAAAATTTTAGCGGCGGAGACAGATGAAGAGGAGAGTAGTTCAGTAGAAGATTTAATTGAGTCTTTGAATGAAATTGACCCCAAAGACTACCAAATTGAAAAGTTGCAATCACAGATCCAATCAGATATAGGTATTCTGAATCGGATTATGAATACACTTTTAAAAATCAGAAAAAGTGTAGAATTAGGAAGTGATTATGACCGTAAAATAACAGCATTTAAACAGTTACTAGTAAATAATCTTAAGGGACAAAAAATTATAGTTTTCAGCTATTTTAAAGATACATCTGATTATTTATATAACCAGCTAATTTCAGATAAAAACTGGTTAATGGCTATGGCTATAGGTACTAAAAAGCCTAAAATTGATAAAATTACTGGTGAAACTAGTGGCAAACAAAGGGAAGAAAAAGTTAAATATTTTGCACCAAAGTCTAATTGTCAAAGTGAGGAAGAGCGGCAAGATATCCAAACTCAGGAAATTGACATTCTTATCTGCACTGACGTTTTATCTGAAGGTCAAAATTTACAAGATGCTGGTATTTTAGTTAATTATGATCTGCATTGGAACCCAGTGCGAATGATTCAGCGTGCTGGACGAATTGACCGTTTAGGTACTAACTATGAAGAACTGTTTATTTATAACTGCTTTCCAGAAGAAGGTTTAGATGCTTTACTGGGATTGGTAGCAAGATTACAAGCCCGGATTGCGATGATTGGTGAGAACGTGGGATTGGATGCCAGCGTTTTAGGAGAAATCATTTCGGAAAAATCATTGGAAGAATTATATCGACTCAAGAAAGCAATTACTAATGCGGATAAAGAAGCAATTCTAGAGGAACTTGAGCAAGCAGCTGACTTGGTGTCCTTGGATGAAATGCGTTTGCCTCTCCTAGAATTTTTTCAGCTAGAAGGGGAGGAAGCGGCTGAAGAAATTCCACTGGGCATTCACAGCACACGCTATTTCAATATTCCTGAAGCAGAAGATGGAGGAATATTTCTAGCATTTCGTGCTAAAGATATACACTTGTGGCACTTTTATCCCCGTATTAACGGTATCATCTACCTCAATCCAGACCGACTAATTGCTGACAAACGTAAAATATTTAACTGGCTCAAGTGTAAAGGTAATGATTTTCCTCCTCCCGATCAACTATTACCAGTGAGGTTTGATGACTCTATCTTCAATATTTTGGATGGGGCTGTCAGTCACTTAATGACATTTTTCAGAAAAGAAGAAACTAGCATTATATTAAAGCCTAAGCTTAGTAAGCTTTTACAAAAAATTCATCAAGTTTTGATTCAATTTAGTCCAGCACATGACGAGCCAGTATACCAAGAAGCTAAACAACGGGTATTAAAGGTAATTACTAAAGGTAATCTTCGTGTTTATGAGCGGGACATGAAAATAATTTGGGAAAATTTTGTTCATAAAGGAGACTTAAACTCTTTGGTTTTGGAACTAGATGAATTCTTTGTTGAACAAGACCAATATTACGAAATTGAGGAAGAGACAGAATTTAATCCATCGATAGTGATTAAAGAAGAAGATATTCAGCTTGTTTGCTATCAGTGGTTCTTACCAGAGAGCTAAATTATTGTCTAGGCAAAAATTGATGTCTTGGTGAGTTAATATCGATAATTTTAGCGTTATTATTGGCGTAACTTAGCTTTTATAAATTCCAAATCTTTATCGATTGCTAACCATAAAACCTGGTGTTCGGATTGAAACTTGCGGGATGGATCTGTCTCAATTACCCATGTGTTTCGTATTCTGTCAACTCTTTAGCTTTGGAGTGTATAGGCTTTTTCGAGTGAGTCTCTTTCTTGTTGCAATTGCTCGCTGCCTCTGGTTTTGCGATGAGGCCAGACTACCTGATGCCACCGTGTCCGCAGCTTTTCGCCTTCCCCCCACCCAGCCCCATCAGCACGGAAATACACCCACTGACTTACTGATTCTCCAACGGTACGACCCCAAACAAAATTTTGTGAACCGCAGATA
>NZ_JAAGOG010000495.1:0-556 GCF_010747425.1 Nostoc sp. UIC 10630 | reverse complement strand
TGAGAATTGGTGTCGAAAAACTCAATGGCTGCATCAAAACCACACTGCAAAAATCTGGTGTATGATTCTTCCGAGCAAAGAATAGATTTGACAATTACAGTCAAGAGTTTGAGGTTGGTTTCAGTAGCAGCACCTTCTTTGTGGAGCCATTCAATTGTTTCCAGCAGTTGTTTAGCAGATGCCGCAGTAGATGGTGGTAATGCTGCGATAGGAATAAAACCTGTTAGTTGTTTCATGTTTGATTGGCTCAAAAATTATCTATTTCTGCAACACCTTCATCAGTTGCTACTTTCCGTTGAGATTTGGCTTTGGTAATCTGGAATTCGTTCGCTTTAATTACTGGCATTGCAGCCTCTTTAACTGCTGCTTTTGCTTGGTAATAAAGAAATTGAACTACGCCTGAAGCATCTTCTTCGTCTTCGACTTGTGCCCATAAAGAACAACCTAATTCGATTGATTCGTAGTTGCCCAAGTTAAACTTTCTCGAATAACTAACTGAGACAGTACCGATTTTCATTTACTTATTTGAACCGCTAAATTATGTAGTGGCGACTCA
>NZ_JAAGOG010000222.1:0-11447 GCF_010747425.1 Nostoc sp. UIC 10630 | reverse complement strand
ATTCTGAAAAGTAGTAGACGTTCAATTTAACGTTTTACCATTTTTCTTTTCCTAAGTTAATATTTCGGACAAGTCTAATACCAATGGTCAGGCTATTTCCGTTGCAAATAAATTTAAAAACCTTAATGTAAATTTAGAAAGCAAGGCGCTGAAAGAAGCTGCGAGTCTTGCCAAAGCCGAGCAAAAAGCCTTGAAATTTGGTATGACCTTTCCTGGTGGCACCCACGATTTATGGATGCGTTATTGGCTGGCGGCTGGTGGTATCAATCCAGATCAAGATGTGGTTTTATCACCTGTACCACCACCACAAATGGTTGCAAATATGAAAGTCGCTACTATTGATTCTTTCTGTGTGGGAGAGCCTTGGAACGCTCAATTGGTCAACCAAAAATTAGGCTATTCAGCTTTAGTTACAGGCGAATTGTGGAAAGATCATCCAGAAAAAGCCTTTGGAATGCGGAAAGATTGGGTTGATCAAAATCCCAATGCTGCACAGGCATTGTTGATGGCAGTACTGGAAGCTCAACAATGGTGCGATCGCGCCGAAAACAAAGAGGAAATGTGCAAAATTTGTTCTGACCGTAAATACTTTAACGTTGCTGTTGCAGATATTTTAGAAAGGTCTAAAGGCAATATTGACTTCGGCGATGGACGAACTCAGCAAAACTTTTCACATCCGATGAAGTTCTGGGTAGATAATGCTTCCTATCCTTACAAGAGTCACGATGTTTGGTTTTTAACAGAAGAAATTCGCTGGGGCTATTTACCAAAAGATACTAAGGTTCAAGAAATAGTTAATCAAGTGAATAAAGAGGACTTGTGGAAAAAAGCAGCTAAAGCTCTTGGTGTTGCTGATTCTGAAATTCCTAAGAGTAGTTCTCGTGGAGTTGAGACTTTTTTCGATGGTGTAAAATTTGACCCTGAGAAACCAGAAGAATATTTGAAAAGTTTGAAAATTAAGAAGGTTTAATGAAGCGTTTAGGCACAATCAGGCATCCCCAGCAAAATCCTAGTTAGTAGTGAGAAATTTGTCGTTCATAGCAAGGTTTATTAGGACTAAATCACTTACTATAAACTTCATTTTTACGCTTGGCTACATAAAGACAATTGGAGAAAAAACGTAATGGCAGCTATCCTTGGAAATCGCAATATTAGAAAAAATAACCGCAAACATCTCAATAAATTAGTTTCGCAAAAAATTGTGCCGCCACTGATAGCATTAGCTGTATTTCTAGTGATTTGGCAACTAGTTTGTTTAACTCCTAACTTTGGTTTACCTGGCCCAATAGAAACATTTTCAGAAACTTGGAATCCTTTTATCATTGATCCATTTTTTGATAATGGTGAAAGTGATAAAGGTTTGGGCTGGCAAATACTTAGTAGTTTGGGAAGAGTCGCTTTAGGTTTTTCGCTAGCAGCAATTGTTGGCATTGCATTGGGAATTTTCGTTGGTGCTAATAAGTTACTCTATAATGCCGTAGATCCAATATTCCAAGTGTTGCGGACTGTACCGCCTCTAGCATGGCTGCCAATTTCCCTGGCAGCGTTTCAACAAGCGAATCCTTCAGCTATTTTCGTAATTTTCATTACATCCATTTGGCCGATTGTGATCAACACCACGGTGGGCGTGCAACAAATTCCTCAAGACTATGTAAACGTAGCTAGAGTTTTACGTTTGAAAGGAGTAAAGTATTTCCTAAAAGTTGTGTTTCCTGCCACTGTTCCTTATATATTCACAGGGTTACGCATTGGCATTGGTTTATCTTGGCTAGCAATTGTTGCAGCAGAAATGTTAGTCGGCGGCGTGGGAATTGGTTCATTTATTTGGGATGCTTACAACACAACTACAGAAACTAACTTAAGCGAAATTATCCTCGCACTAATTTATGTTGGTTTAGTCGGCTTACTGCTAGATAGATTGGTTGGTTTTATAGCTAGCAAAGTTGTCCCAGAGTAGAGAATGGGAAATGGGGAGTAGGGAATAGGAAATAAGTTACTTCCCCATTACGAATTACGAATTACGAATTAAGAATTACGAATTACAAATTAAAAATGATTACTTTTGTTGAAGTTGACCACATTGACCGTGTATTTGAACTTCCGAATGGCGGCAAATACATTGCTCTAAAAAATATTGATTTGAAAATTCAACAAGGTGAATTTGTTTCACTAATTGGACATTCTGGTTGTGGTAAATCTACTTTGCTCAATATCATTGCAGGTTTAGATAGAGCGAGTGTTGGAGGTGTGACCTTAGAAGGGCGAGAAGTTAGAGAACCCAGTCCAGATCGAATGGTTGTCTTTCAAAACTACTCTTTGCTGCCTTGGTTAACAGTACGGGAAAATATTGCCCTAGCTGTGGATGAAGTGTACAAGAGTAAGCCCAAAAGCGATCGCCGAAGCATTATCGAAGAACATATCGAGATGGTAGGGCTGCGTTTGGCAGCTAATAAACGTCCTAGCGAGTTATCTGGGGGAATGAAACAACGGGTAGCGATCGCTCGCGCTTTAGCAACTCGTCCCAAGTTATTACTGCTAGACGAACCCTTTGGGGCGTTGGATGCTCTAACACGGGGTAGTTTACAAGAGCAACTGATGAAAATCTGCAACGAACACAGCGTTACCTGCGTGATGGTGACACATGACGTAGATGAGGCGCTTTTGTTGAGCGATCGCGTCGTCATGCTCACTAATGGACCAGAAGCTCATATCGGGCAAATTCTCGAAGTGCCAATCCCTCGCCCGCGTCAACGCTTGGAAGTCGTCAAACATCCCAGCTACTACAGTCTGCGGAATGAAATGATTTACTTCCTCAACCAACAAAAGCTGGTTAAGAAACGCAAAGCACAGCAGACTTCAGCACCAGTAGCCATATCCCGCAACGGCTTAGAAAAAGTCAATTTAGAAATTGGCTTTATGCCTCTAACTGATGCTGCACCTTTAATCGTTGCTCAAGAAAAAGGCTTCTTTGCCCAGTATGGTTTAGAAAATATCACCCTCACTCGTGCTAATAGCTGGAAGGAAATAGCTCAAAATGTTGTTACTGGCAGATTAGACGCCGCCCAAATGTTGGCGGGAATGCCCTTAGCCCTAACTTTGGGTGCTGGTGGTAAAAAACCAATTCCTATAATTAATGCCCTAAATATCTCTCGCAATGGGAACGCCATCACCTTAAGCAAAAGATTGTATACCCAAGGTGTCAGAAATCTGGCAGACTTAAAAGTAGCCATTAACGCTGCTCCCGACCAAATTTTGACTTTGGGTGTAGTTCATCCAACCTCTATGCTGAACCTAATTCTGCGTTATTGGCTGGCGGCTGGTGATATAGATCCTGATCGAGATGTCAGCTTAAGGGTGATTCCACCAATGGAAATGGTTTCTCAACTCAAAGCCGGAAATATTGACGGTTACTGTGCTGGAGAACCCTGGAACTATCTTGCTGTTCATCAAGACTTAGGCTTTGTTGCCGCCACAGCTTTGGAAATTTGGTCAGGACAGCCGAAAAAAGTTTTGGGAGTGCGGGAAGATTGGGCGCAGAAATACCCAGAAACTTATCTTGCTCTGCTTAAAGCACTGTTAGAAGCTTGTAAATACTGTGACGATTTCCGCAACCGTGAAGAAATTTTAGAAATACTCTGCCGTCCTGAATACTTAGACATAAATCCTGTATATGTTCGTCCTGGTTTCATTGATTGCTATGATCGCGGGGATGGTACAGAACCACAAGAATTCAAAGCATACAACCAGTTTTATCTCAATCAAACCAACTATCCCAACCGCACTGAAATTTTGTGGATGACCACTCAGCTAGCACGTTGGGGATTAACACCCTTTCCGAAAAACTGGGTAGAGGTAATTGAAAGAGTCTGCCGCACAGATATATTTGGTGCTGCTGCACGCGAACTAGGCTTACTCGATATCGGAGAAGATGACCCTGTTCACTTATTTGATGGGAAAGTTTTTAACCCATCAGAGCCAATAGAGTATCTCAAAAGCCTAGAAATTAAACAGCAAATACGTATTGAAGAAGTATTTATTTAGTCATTAGTCATTGACCATTTGTGACTGACAAATAACAAACTACCCATAGATAAACCCACGATGCAAATAGTAAACAGAAATACCCAGATCAATCAACTGCAAACAAAAAAAGCAGAAAATTTTTTGGTGATTGAAGGTGTAAGCAAAATTTATCCAACTTCTGAAGGTCCTTACACCGTACTGGATGGAGTTGACCTGGAAGTGCAAGAAGGCGAATTTGTTTGCATAATCGGTCACTCTGGCTGCGGCAAATCAACTCTGCTCAACATGGTTTCCGGGTTTAACACTCCCACAGATGGTATTATCTTGCTGCAAAACAAACCAATCACAGAACCAGGCCCAGACCGGATGATGGTATTCCAAAATTATTGTCTACTCCCTTGGCTGAGTGTCTTTGATAACGTTGATCTGGCTGTTGATTCGGTATTTCCTAAAAAACCCCAGGCAGAAAAACGGGCGATCGTCAGAGAACATTTGGCAATGGTGGGACTCACAGAAGCAACTGATAAGAAACCCAATCAGCTTTCTGGTGGGATGAAACAGCGAGTTGCGATCGCTCGCGCCCTTTCCATCCGTCCGCAAGTTTTAATTCTTGATGAACCCTTTGGGGCATTAGATGCCATCACAAAAGAAGAATTACAAGAAGAACTTCTGCAAATCTGGCGTGAGCATCAAGTCACCGTACTAATGATTACTCATGACGTTGATGAAGCGCTTTTCTTAGCAGACAGAGTTGTGATGATGACTAACGGCCCATCTGCTCACATTGGTGAAATCGTCAATATTCCCTTCTCCCGTCCCCGCAATCGTCGCCGCATTATGGAAGATCCAGAATACTACAACCTGCGAAACTACGCTCTAGACTTTCTCTTTTGCCGATTTGCTCACGCTGACGAGTAAGCTCGACTTTATCCAAAATTAAGAACTTGGCTTTCCTTATCCGACAAAAATCCTGGTTTTTTGGCAAATACTTTTTCCATTTCACTGATTTACGCTCAAGTCCAAAAACTAAAACTAGCGTCCCGCAATGGTTTCGGCGTCGGGTTTTGGGTTGCGTAAAAATGGATAAAGTCGAGCTAGAACGACGTTATTGCCTGACAGCAAGTATTCATTCGGGTTTGGTGCGCCAACTGACCTGGCACTACCGATAATTGCATCTTATCGGGTATTTTTGGACAAGGACTATAAATGGATTCTGCCGTTTAACGAATTTGCTGAAGATTTCCTCCAACACTTGTGGACGAACTATTTCCGTAAATATTTGGTGTCGGAGAAAACAGCAGGGAATACAGTCGGTACAAAAATCATAGGAACTGGGTTTTGAATTTCATACGTTGAGTTAGTGTATGCTTGTTAATGTATAAATCTAATTCTATTTTACGTTCAAATGTCTATTCCTGAAATTACCCAAAAACTTTTAACAGCCAAAGAAAACAAAGGGCTGACTTTTGCAGAATTAGCAGAAGTTCTGCAATGTAACGAAGTATGGATTGCCTCTGTAATTTATCGCCAAGCGAGTGCTTCACCTGAAGAAGCAAAGTTATTAGTTGATACATTAGGGCTTGATATAGACGATGCTAAAGAACTGAGTAAATATCCGATAAAAGGTAGTGATGCTGTTGTTCCAACTGACCCTTTTATTTATCGGTTCTATGAAATTATGCAGGTGTATGGACTTCCACTAAAAGATGTAGTTCAAGAAAAGTTTGGTGATGGAATTATGAGTGCTATTGATTTTACTTTGGATGTAGACAAGGAAGAAGACCCAAAAGGCGAACGCGTGAAAATTGTTATGTCAGGTAAATTCCTCCCTTACAAAAAATGGTAATTTTCAATTATGACCCAAGATTGGGAATCAACTTAACCGGAACATGATCTTAGCAAGCTTCCCAAACCCTTGAGTAAAGGCATACTCAATCTCTGCGGGATCACAAATCTCTGTTAGTTTGCATTTCAGCCCAGGAAGTTCTCTAACCTCAATACAGATATTTACATATACATCTTTAACTTCCACATGGAATAGTCCAGCATTTATGTTTAAAAAATCACCTGTTAGCATTGAACAGTAAGTTAAGGATTCTTTCCATTGTGATTTGTACTTCACTCGAAAATAATTATCGCCTAAATTCTTTTTGAACTTAGATGACTTTTCCTGTGGTTTTGGTTCCCAGAATATACTATTCTCCAACTGCCCAAGAGCTTCTATTGTCGTTACATTAGTCGCCACATTGCTACTGCCTTGTTGTTTTAGCTTTTTCTGTTCAACAAAAGACATAGCCAGGATGCGGTTTTTATGTCGCTCAAAAGCTTCCTTGTACAATTCCCATGCTTTTTTGGTAATTGCTGATTGGGATGGCTCAACCATTTTAACGATTTCGCGCCAATCACCAAGAGTAAATCTAGTAATATTTTCAATAAAAGCGATGAAAATGGCGCTATAAATTTTAGTGGGACTCGCACCCCGTAAACCTTGCCTTCTCATCTCATCAGTAACTAAGTCTAATCTGTAAGTAGAAACAGGAATATAATTACGAGAAAATTCCGCAGCCAGGGCACGAGAATGTTCTAAGCTCCAGGCGCAAATAACTGTACGAAGATTTCGTGCATATCTAAAGTAATTCTCAAGGATTTCACTAACCCCAATATGGCTAGTAACGGCAATCGCTAGCTCTTTGGCTCTGAAATCCCCACGAGATTTTGCAACTCCAAGAGTAGAAATAGTTTGATTCGTTGCAAATAATCGAAAGGGCTTAATTTTTGTTTAAGTCTGGTGATAAAAGTCACAACTACTTTTGGGAATTATAAACTGGACAACCTTTGTTGAGGGTTACTGGCCTTCAGCTATCTGCACGGAGACAAGAAATGCAGCAAACTACGATAAGGCAGCAATTCCTACCCAAGCTGGATCGTCCATTTATAATAGCAGCACTGACCATTCCTATTGTTCACCTCGGACTTGGATACATAGGTTTATCCATGACGTTTGTCGGTGGTGCATCAGCATTTTGGCCTTCATTCGGTGTGTTTTTAGCAGGAATGTTATTGGTAGGCTATCGGATCTGGCCCATCATATTTTTGAGTGATTTTATTGTTAGTTATATTTTCTTTTTTAAAAACAATGCTTTAATTAGTACTATCATTCCGGCTATCAACTTAATTACTCCTTTCGTAGCAACTTTTTTAATTCATAAGTTTATCAAGCGTCGCCATTTCTTAGAGCGTTCGCAAGACGTTTTTAAATTTATGGTTCTGACTATACCCAGCCCCCTAATCAGTTCCATCTTGGCTGCACTAACGCTTTGTATTAGCGGTATTGCACCTTGGTCAATATTTAGTAACATTTGTCGAACTTGGCTGACATCAGACAGCACAGGTATTTTAATTGTTACACCTTTAGTGCTGGCATGGTTGCAAAAATCTCCATCGCCGAGAAGCTTCCATCGGCGACAAATTATCGAACTTGCATTCGTCTTATTGTCAATGATGGCGATTGTTCGGGTCGCTTTTTCAGGGGGATACCCAATTGAATACATGATCATTCCGCCGTTAATTTGGACGGCATTTAGATTTGAGGCGCGGATATCGACTCTAGCTGTACTTATTATGTCAGCAATCGCGGTTTTTGGTACTGTTAAAGGCTTTGGTTCATTTGCCAAACAACTCTCACCTAATGAATCGCTCATCTTGTTGCAATCATTCATTTGTGTAATTGCTATCACTACCTTTGTGATCTCTGCGGTAACTAGTGAAAACCAAAGATCAGCAATGATACTGCGGCAAACCAATGATGAACTAGAGCGACGAGTTGAAGAACGAACTGCCCAACTCAACGAAGCAAAAACTGTTGCTGAAGTTGCCAATCAAGCCAAAAGTGAATTTCTCGCCAACATGAGCCACGAATTACGAACTCCACTAAATGGCATCCTCGGTTATACTCAAATTTTACAACGGACTGAAACCTTGTCCGACAAAGGATACAAAGGAATTGAAATTATCCATCAATGTGGCTTTCATCTATTAACTTTAATTAATGACGTGCTGGATTTGTCTAAAATCGAAGCCCGCAAAATGGAGTTGCATCCCATCGATTTCCATTTGCCTTCGTTTCTGGAAGGAGTAGTCGAAATCTGTCGGATTAAAGCCGATCAAAAAGTTATTTCCTTCACGTATCAGCCCGACTCTCAACTCCCGGTTGGTATCCACGCCGATGAGAAAAGACTGCGGCAAGTTCTGATTAATCTTTTGGGTAACGCAGTCAAGTTTACAGATAAAGGAGGGGTGACTTTAAAAGTAAACGTTATTAATCATTCGTCCAGGGTCAGTAGTCAAGAAACACAACAAACAACTAATTATAAAATTCGTTTTCAAGTAGAAGATACAGGGGTTGGGATGACATCGACGCAATTACAGAAAATCTTCCTTCCCTTTGAGCAAGCAGGAGACATCAAACGACAATCTGAAGGAACAGGTTTGGGATTAGCTATTAGTCAAAAAATTGTTTATCTCATGGGTAGTACTTTGGAAGTTGAAAGTCAAATTGGTCAAGGTAGTATTTTCTGGTTTGAAGTAGAGTTACCAGAAGCAAAACAATGGGCTGCAAGTTCCAGAGTAATGCAACAAGGAACTATTACAGGCTATCAAGGCAAAAAACGCAGCATCTTAGTAGTAGATGACAAGTGGGAAAACCGTTCGGTAATCCTTAATTTATTAGAACCAATTGGATTTGAGTTAATAGAAGCGAGTAATGGACAAGAGGGGATTGATCGGGCTGTTACATCTCAACCTGACTTGATCGTTACTGATTTAGTTATGCCTGTAATGGATGGCTTTGAGCTGATTCGGTACATCAAGCAATCTGCTCAGTTAAAAAACGTAGTAATAATTGCTTCTTCTGCAAGTGTGTTTGACAGCGATCAAAATCGGAGTTTAGATGTTGGTGCGGATGCTTTCTTATCTAAACCTGTTGAAGCTGAAGTTTTGCTGGAATTACTTCGATTAAAATTAAATTTGGGATGGATTTATGCACCAGAATCGGAAGTTGATTCCAAGTGCAATCAAACTCATATTCAGTCAGCTTCTCAGAATCTATCTTTACCTTCGATTGAGATTTTGACTAACTTGTATGAGTTAGCAAAAGATGGCAATGTGGATGGGATATTGGATGAAGCCAATAACTTAAAGAGTAATTATCCTGTTTATTTTGATTTTACTCAAAAAGTAATCCAACTTGCCGAAAATTTCCAAATCAGAAAATTGCTAGAGGCATTAAATCAATGGATAGACCAGTCTAAATAAACTGTAAATCATCCTTAATAAGATTTTTCCTCTTGTTAATTCATTTTATAAACAATATTTGATAACCATGAAAAGCCCTGATTTTGTGTTAATCGTTGATGATAATCCAACTAATTTGTCAGTATTATCACAAGCGCTAAAAAGTGCAGGTTTCGCGGTTAGAGTTGCCGAAGATGGAGAAAGTGCGATCGACATGGTACGGCATAAACCACCTGCTCTAATTTTGTTAGATGTGCAAATGCCGGGAATAGATGGGTTTGAAACTTGCCAGAAACTTAAAGCTGATCCATTAACGCAAAACATCCCCATTATTTTTATGACAGCCTTGGCTGATACTGGAAATATGGTGAAAGGGTTCTCGTTAGGAGCCGTTGATTACATTCCCAAACCCTTTGAACAAGCAGAAGTGATTGCCAGAGTGCGAATCCATTTGCAACTGAAGCAATTGACCGATAATCTGGAACAAATGGTTACAGAGCGAACGACAGCGTTACAGAAGGCACAAGTGCAACTGGTGCAACAAGAAAAGCTTTCAATGCTTGGTCAATTGGTAGCAGGTGTAGCACATGAAATGAATAATCCCATTAGCTGCATTGTTAGCAATATTCCTCCTGCTCAAGAGTATATTGCTGATCTGACTCATGTCCTGCAATTATGTCAGGAAAATTATTCCCAACTACCGCCTGTCATTCAGAATGCGATCGCTCAAACAGATTTAGACTTTCTCTTAGAAGATTTGCCCAAGCTCCTCAATTCCATGCAGATTAGCACAGAACGAATTAAAGAAATATCCGTGTCGCTGCGAAACTTTGCCCGGACTGACACATCGGTAAAGGTTAAGTTTGATGTTCATGAGGGACTTGACGATACATTATTAATCCTGCGACATCGTTTTAAAGGGTTGGGACAGCGACCTGAAATTAAAGTCGTCAGAAACTACGCTTCCTTACCAAAAGTTGAGTGCTATCCAGGACAACTCAATCAAGTGTTCATGAATCTAATAGCTAATGCTGTAGATGCTTTAGAAGATGTTTGGCAGCAGGGTAAGCGAGTCAATGATTCCCTAGCAATCAGCATCTTTACAGAGATGTCCAGCCCTGGATATGTAACGATTCGGATTGCCGATAATGGTATTGGCATGACAGACGAGGTGAGGCGAGAAATTTTTAATTATCTATTTACAACAAAAATAGTTGGTAAAGGTACTGGACTGGGATTGGCGATCGCTTATCAAATTGTAGTAGAAAAGCATGGTGGAGTAATGGAGGTTAATTCCATAATCAATCAAGGAACTGAATTTGCAATTATGTTGCCTTTGTAGGACTTATATAGTCAACTCTCACAACCCACACCATCACCATCTCTATCAAACCCGTGCGGGTCTGGTGGAATCACTCTCTTCTCTGCGGTAGGGAATATCAGAGCAATTCAAGCCTGCCGAATTGGGTGGAATGTAAATATCTGGGTAAGACGGATCGCACTGTTGCACTTGCGGCGATCGGTTCGTTGTAGGCTGAGTATTTTTCTTACCCCGCCGGAAATCCCAAGGCATCACCGACTGCGATTGATTCCAAAATCCCAACTCTTACTTTATCCCCAGATTTCCTTACTCAGCACGCATCATCAGCAACTATGTTCTGTGTGCCACCAAGGAAGAAGCTCAAAATCGCGGATGCTGTCTATGGATGCGGTAGTACTTGGGGTTGCCTAGTAAGTCATTTAATCTGAAATACTTCCTCTCAATCACTCTTCTTCATCTGTCACATCACTATATGCTGAATTGTCCACTGCTAATACAGGCTTGCCCATAGCAGCTTCAATTTTGGCAATTATCATCTGTTGACGCGATGCCATGAAACTCTCAAAGTCGTCCTCTCAAACTGTTACTGCTCCATAATGAATACGCTGCTGATGAGAGATTTTGAAAAGTGTATTAGTTTTAACTATAAACCCTTAGTAAAATTAAGAAATATTATGTTTAGGTAAAGATTTGGAAAAAGATGTAAATTCATCTATCTAAAGGGGTAGATTTAAAATAGTTAAAAAAAGTTTATAACCAATGCTTAAAAGTCTCAATTTCTGAATATTTTGACCTCAAAAACTATTTAGTG
>NZ_JAAGOG010000221.1:0-11496 GCF_010747425.1 Nostoc sp. UIC 10630 | reverse complement strand
TCAACTGTCAACTACGTAGTTGCAGATTTGTTCGCAGTTCCGGCACAATGGCATCAAGCCTTTGACTTTGTGTTCGAGTGCCGTAACATTCAAGCGTTACCGTTAAATGTGCGTTATGCTGCTATTTCTTCGGTTGCCTGCCTTGTGGCTCCTGGTGGGACACTTTTGATGATTACTCGTGTTCGAGACACAGAAGCTGAACCGGATGGCCCACCTTGGGCACTATCAGACTCAGAACTGGAACAGTTTGAAAACTTGGGATTTGAGCAAGTAGAAAAACTTGAGTTTTTAGAATCTGAGTTTGACGTTAAGCAAGTGCGGATTAAATATCAAAGGCATAGTTCATAATTCTTTGACATTCTCTGAGGGCTAACCGCTTGCCTTCTGGTAGTGTTTTTTGGGGGATGTCACTTTCATCAGGGATAATCAGCTAGTTGATCGCACCCTTTGTATTCACCTTGGAACCAAATCAGCTAAACTTATTTTCAGAAGTGAAGCCCACGCCGGTACGCAGAGCAGAGGGACTGCTGATGAGCGGTGATGCCCTACTGAAGTGGAAAGCGCAGATTTTGCACTATCAGCAACGGGTGAGGGAGAGCAAACCACCTGAACAGACGGCGTTATTTGATATTACACCCAACCGCTTCGACCCAGACGCGATAGATCCTTTTACTCTACCTTTGCAATCAATGGCGTTTTTCAGGATGCCAACAGATGCGGGTAACGCCGCTATTTATTTTGTGATCGATAATGCTATGCCCTTGCTGTTGTATGTTGGTGAAACAAGACGATCTGGTAAACGCTGGAAAGGTGAGCATGGATGCAAGCAATATCTAGATAGTTACCATTCACTGCATCATCATTATGGACTGCAACGCTCCGTGAGCATCGCTTTCTGGTGGGATGCACCCACAGACCGACGCGCACGGCAGGAATTGGAATTGAACTTAATTTTGAAGTGGCGTAGTCCGTTCAATAAAGAGAACTGGGTGCGCTGGGGGCAACCTTTTGGGTAGGGTGGCTTACTTATGCTTTATGGCGCTACTTTTTCTTTAAACTGCTTACCAGGGGAAAATCCAGGCACTATCTAATAATTACTAATTCGTAATTCGTAATTAATTCATAATTGTGTAACTATCAGAATAGTTGTAAAAACTTTAAAGTTAAACAATTTTCTCCATGCGCTCGTTACTCTTTCAAAACTTAAAGCTGACTATTCCTACAGTTTTATTATTTACGGTTCTTGGCTATATTCTAAGTCTATTTCTGAGTTTTCTTACCAATCCACAAGCAGCAAGATGGCAATTCCATCTAGAATTCGGCCCTGAACCCCGAAACCTTCATGAGCTTACAATTTTTCAAGCTCAGGCAGCATTCTCTGGTACAGCGCTCGGAATTCTAATAGCTCAAACAACTTTTTTTGTATATGTAAGTAAATTTGGACTCAGCAATCGTAGCACTAAGCAGTAATCATAAGCGATAAGCACTATGCTTCAATTCACCACGGTTTTATACCAAGCTATATAGTTTTTACCGTCCTGTTTCACCTATCTGATCTGCATCGTCTGCTACTCCATTGTGAAAGCGTACTTCTAAGCCGTGTTCTGGGTCCCAGCCACACTCAGCTATCAACTTAAAGGTAGCAATATCTAGGTCATACTCCACATAAATATATGAGAAAGTGACTTGATCCCAGACCTGAATCGGATTAGCCAACACAGGCATTGACTCATCTCCAATCATGTCACGATATACATCATAATTTTGCAGCACCAGAGGAGCAGTGATGCGTAATACATCGGGTGGCAAGGCTAAAGCCTGCCGAATAGCTTCACGCTGAAGCAATGAAAGTTCTCCAATCTGCCCCTGTTCAAAATCCACACAAATCGGTACACGGCGATCGCCCAAAACAGCACATTGTGCTAAAGTCCAATAGTTATCTTCCAATGTCATCTGTCCAAACTCAGCATCGTAATAACTTCTTGGGGATTCCATCATCTTCAGATATTACCTTTATTCTGGGTTTCCCTAGCAACTCTAAGAAACTAGTAAAAATTTTACTTTGAAATTAGTTGTACTTTTTGAGCGAGAATATCGATAGTTAAAGTTAAGTTCTGTATCCCTAACCAGCTTCTCCTTTTAGGAATTCCCATTCACCCAAAATAGCGCAAATGCAGTTATTGAATTTGCCAAATATGTATAATGCTATCTTCATTGCTACTAACGAGGGTTTTACCATCCAAACTTAAAGCAAGCCCTAAAACAGAACTGGAACCATCTTGAAAGGTATGCAACGGCTTTAAAGTTTCTAAGCTCCACAGTTTAATACTGCCATCATAATTGCCGCAAATCAGAATTTTTCCATCGGGGCTAATGGCAAGAGATTCAACTGAATTAAAATTATTACTAAACTCATGCAGCAGTTTTCCAGTTTGAAGATTCCATAACTTTAGGGTACTAATCGCACGATTTCGAGAAACTAGCTGACCAAAACTACCAGTAACAAGCTTTTTGCTATCTGGAGTAATGGCAATAGCATCAACTCCGGTTTTGTGCCCTTTGAGAATATGGCGTGTTTTTTTAGTTTGTAAATCAATCAGCCTAATTGTATTATCATCGCTACCCCCAGCACTTACAAGGGTTTGCATATCAGGGCTAAATGCAACTTTACTCACAAATCCTGAGTGTGCAGGAATGGTATCAAGCAGCTTAAGCGTGTGTAAATCCCAAAGCTTGATTGTGCCATCGTCACTGCCACTAGCAATCAATCTACCATCTGAACTAATCGCAACGGTTTCTATCGGTTGGGTATGCCCACTGTCGCCCTTTAGCATAAGGAAAGTGCGTAAATCCCAAACCTTCATTGTTGGGGTGCTTATCCCACCAATTACAATTCTCTTGCCATCTGGACTAATCGCAATTGAAGTAACACCATCTGAGTGAGCGTCTAAACTACGCAACAATTTCCCAGTACGTAAATTCCAGAATTTAATTGTATCATCTCTACCTCCAGTTATTAGGGTTTCCCCCGAAGAGCTAATTGCAACGGCTCGAACACCAAAAGTCACTTTTTTATGCCCAGTCAGTGTGTGAACAAGTTGAATCTGTAGTTGGGACTGAGTAATTATACTCTTGCCTATGGGAAGATTTGAACTAGAAGAATGTACATCAATACCAGTGATGTTTACTGCAATTGCTAAAACTATAATGACTGGTCTGGATTTGAGAAAATGTAATAATTTCATGGTGCCAAGGAACGCAATTACATAATATGGTTCCCATTTGATGGACGCAATCGCACCCAATCTGATAGACCACGGTCAAACACTGGGTATAAGTTAATAATTTAAATACGGTTTTCTAGTGATTAGAAAAATCATCATTTATCATTGTTTCAATCACAATACCGCCAAATCGAGCTGACTGTGCCCAGCACTTCACTCCCTCAATGTAGCAAATCTGGCTTTCATACTTCTCTTTAGTTTCACTTACAATTCCCTCAAATCCTCCACTCATTGAGGTATTAAAGAAACTCAACTTTCGTCCTTGAGCATCACTTGCTTTGCCATAGCAAGTATTACAAACTGCGCGTGGATATCTTAAAAAATATCGAGTTGGGGTCGAACAGATTGGGCAAGGATGAAATTCAGTATTACTCATATATTTTTTACTTGAAAAACTCCATCTTGTGACTTGGAGATTACTTGTATAATATTGTTTTATTTAATGTCTTAACTCTTAATCTAAATAAATTCTGGCACAAATGAGCGAAATCCTTCTTGTAGTAGATATGCAAAATGGTTTTATGCCTGAAAAATGCAGACATATTATTCCTACTGTCATTAATCTAATTGAGCGTTTTTTAGAGGCTGGTAAATTCGTTGAATTCACAAAATTTATCAATACTGCTGACAGTAATTATGTGAAGCTAATTCATTGGTCAAGCTTGATACATGAACCAGAAACGAGTATTGTTGATGAACTTCAGCCATATATACATAATATTTTTGATAAACCTTATTACTCTGCATTTATGGAAAATTTTTCGAGTTTTATTTTGATTAATCAAATCAGCAAAATATATCTTTGTGGAGTTGAAACTGATAGCTGTATTTTCAAGACAGCAATTGACTCTTTTGAGCGCGGTATTGAACCAGTAATTATCGCGGATGCTTGCTTTAGTGCTGGTGGTCAGCAAGCGCATGATGCAGGTATTTTCTTGCTCAAACGTAATATCGGAAAAAACCAAATTCAGATGAGTGATGAGGTGATTGAGAAGATGTCATAATCAATCACAATTGGATCGTCTTGACAACTACCGTAAGTTTGTTCAAAAAATCCTGCTGGCCATCCCAATTCTTCTGGTGTTTTTGGGCGTGCTGATGGTTCTAGCTGTTGATAGGTTACTGTCACTTCTATTTCTTTGTCCGTTATCCCCACAGGGATTTCTAAATGTAAAATCCCATCAGACCCTACGTGAGAACGCAATTTGATACTTTGCATTACTGTTTTCTCCTACTTGCCGATTCATTTGGAATTATCTAGCCCATCATGAAGTTAAAGGCTGGACTGGTAAATTTGCATCAATCTCAATCAAGGTAACTTTAGCATTTTCAACTACGGTATTTCCCAGCAGCGTATCCTGCATTGCTTCAAATTTAGACTCTGCTATCCCAATCCGTTCATAATATAAAATTACATGATAATGCTTTTGTATTACTTCTCCTGACTCAGAACGCTCTACTGCAAGCCAATCTTGGTTTTGACCCTCTTCGGCAATCTGACGATATTTACTGGCTAACTGCTCTAATGCAATAGCTATAGCGTGTTCTTTGGTTTGACCACAGCAACGAATTTCATCTATGGGCTGGTCAACAGAAGGCGACAGTATACAAATATACTGCTTATTCTCGTCGGCTTCCACATTAATCGTAATTGTTTCGGTGATTAAACTCATACTTAATTTATTAAGAAAGCAATGAACCTTAAACTTTAATGCTGATGCAATATTTTGTTTTAAATACCCAATATCATAATTGCCAGGATATGGCAATATTTGGGATGATTAACTATATATACTCGCTTAATAACATCAAAAATCAAATTAACACTATCTGCATTCATATTGCAGCCAAACAGAGGTTGTTCAATAGGTAATCGATATTCTTGCAACAGGTTCAATAGTTTAGGTTATGTCCACGCCACGCTTTAAGAGCGATGTTTACGACGGGCTGTCCGGTGTCGCTACTTCCTCCATCCCCAGATTTGCCTTCTCAGCACCCCATCACCAGCAGCCATGTCCTGCATCTCACTAAGGAAGAAGCTCAAAATCGCGGATGCCGTCTATGGACGTGGTAGTACTTGGGGTTGCCTTTAAAAAGCGAATATGTCTATGATGGGGCACTTGCTTGCTCTTGATGCAGATAAAAATATTGGGTTTGAGAGGCGCTACCCCTGATTACTGTACTCTTTAAGACTCTTCACAGTATCTTGATAATATTTCAGGAAATACATCGATGAAATTAAGACTGAATCTCAGCAAAATAGTACTAATATCATGGCTGTAATTTTTTTGATTAAGTGTTCTTGTCTTAAATAAATAAATCTGGCTTAGTCATTAAATTAGATTGCCGGATAATGGTTTCTTATTTTCTAGAACCCGATATCTCATTTTCTAAAAATAGGGTTTTATAACAATTAAAACTCAAAGTTAACTTATAAATGTAATATAATGAACCTCAAAACCACAAGCATTATTTTCATAGATCCTTCAGTAAATAGCTACGAAAAATTATTAGATGCCATTGTATCTAAAACCGAGGCAGTAATCCTTGATCAAAACCGGGATGGGGTAGAGCAAATTACTGAAATCCTATCACAGCACCGTGGAGTTGAAAGTGTACATATTGTCTCTCATGGTTCTCCTGGTTGCCTCTACTTAGGTAGCACCCAACTTAGCCTTAGCACATTGCAACTATACACCCAGAAACTACAAACCTGGTTCTCTCAATCTTGCCATCTCTCCATCTCTCCATCTTTGTTACTCTACGGCTGTAACGTTGCTGCGGGAGATGCTGGGGAAGAATTCATTGAGAAGTTGCACAACTTGACAAAAGCTAGCATTGCTGGATCTGCCAACCTCACGGGTAATGCTGCTTTAGGCGGAGACTGGAAATTGGAAATCAGTCGAGGTGAGGTGACAACTGCTCAGGTATTCAAACCAGAAATATTAAAAACTTACAACTTCGTTTTAGCTTCCTCAAATGACAACTTTGCTAACCGAATCGTACTTTCTGGTAATTCAGGCAGTAGTACAGGCAATAATGTAGGAGCCACAAGTGAATCAGGTGAGCCAATTCAATCAGGAACCACCAACTCTGTATGGTGGAGTTGGACTGCCCCGGCTTCTGGGACTGTGGTATTTGATACTTTTGGTAGTAATTTTGACACTTACCTTTATGTTTATAAAGGCAGTGCCCTCAACAGTTTAAGTCTGGTTACGTCTAACGATGATAGTGGTGGAACTACTGCTAGTAAAGTTAGCTTTGCAGTCACAGCCGGCACAACTTATTACATTTCCGTAGATGGATATCAAAGTTATACGGGCAATATTGCTTTGAATTATGCCTTCAGCGGAAGCAGTACTTCCACTAACACTGCCCCCACTCTCATCGATACCTTAGTTAATCTCAACGCAGTTAACGAAGATGCTTTAGCACCTGTGGGAACAGTGGGTACTTTAGTCTCTTCTTTAGTGAGTCTGGGTAGCAACGTCACCGATCCCAACACTGGAGCGGTTACAGGTATTGCTCTGACTGGTACTAATAGTAGTTACGGTACATGGTGGTACAGTATCAATAATGGAGCAAATTGGTATCAGTTGGGTACCGTCTCCGAGAGTAGCGCTCGCCTGTTAGCTGCGGATGCTAACAGCCGTATATACTTTCAGTCTAGTGCTAATTATAATGGTACTATCAGCAACGCTATTACTTTCCGTGCTTGGGATCAAACCAGTGGCGTAAATGGTGGTACTGCTAACATCACTTTAACAGGTGGTTCCACTGCCTTTAGCAACACCACCGACACAGCAGCAATTACAGTCAATTCTGTTAACGATACTCCGATTGTAACACGCGGTTATAGCTTCAGTGTAGCTCAGAATTCTATTAACGGAACCGTAATTGGTACTGTGACAGCAACGGATGTAGATTCAACTACTCTTTCTAACTGGTCAATTGTAGGGGGAAATTTTGACTTAGATAACGACGGTAATGCAGCTTTCACTATTAATTCTAATACTGGTAATATCGTTATCAATGATATTGACGACCTCACCCTTCAAACAAGCCCCAGTGTCAATTTGCAAGTCAACGTCAGCGACGGTATTGCGATTAGTAATAATGAAACAGTCACCGTCAAGCTGGTACTAAATGCTGGCGATCTCGACCCTACATTTGGTATTGGTGGTAAAGTAATCACCGATTTGGGTAGCGATCGCGATCAAGCCACAAGCGCCGCCATTCAAGCAGATGGTAAAATTGTAGTATTAGGCTATACCTTTAGCAGTAACATTAATGACTACGGAACTAAGTTTGCCCTCACACGCTATAACGTTGATGGCACCTTAGATACTAGCTTTGGTAGTGGCGGTAGACTGATTACAAACATCATCCGCAACAACAACAAAGAAGCCAGTGTTGCCATTCTGCCAGACGGTAAAATAGTAATTTCTGGTTCTGCTTACACAAGCAATAACAACAATGACTTTTTTGTTGCCCGCTACAATGCCAATGGTACAGTAGACAGCAGTTTTGGTATTGACGGTAAGGTAATTACTTCCATCAACACTGGCACTGATGAAGGCTATAGTTTGGGCATTCAGTCAAATGGCAAGATTGTAGTTGCAGGTTCTACCTACAATGGTACTAATTTTGACTTTGCTTTGATACGGTACAACATTGATGGTAGCCTAGATAATACTTTTGGTAATAGTGGCAAAGTCATCACTGCGATCGGTAGTGGTTCTGAAGAAATTAATAGTCTGGCTATTCAATCAGATAATAAGATTGTCGTCACTGGATATACAGCAAGCAACGGTAGTAATGTCTTTGCCCTGGTACGATACAATTTTGATGGCAGCTTAGACACCACCTTTGGTAGTAACGGTAAAGTAACTACCGCAGTCGGTACTAGTAGCTATAGTCAAAGCTATAGTCTAGCGATTCAGTCTGATGGCAAAATTGTGGTCGCAGGACAAGCTAACTATGAATTTGCCTTAGTACGCTACAACAGCAATGGCAGCATCGACACTAGCTTTGGTAATAACGGTCAAGTAATTACCGATTTAGGTTCCAGCACCAGTAGCATTGAAAAGATTGCTATTCAGCCGGACGGTAAAATTGTTGCTAGTGGCTATGCTATTAATGGTGGCAGTATAGATTTTACAGATTTTGCTGTCGTGCGCTACAACAGCGATGGTAGCTTAGATAACAGTTTTGGCAATGCTGGTAAAGTTATCACCCCCATCAGTAACGGCCTTGATATGGCTGACGATGTTGTGCTGGGTTCTAATGGCAGAATCTTTTTAGTGGGAGAGTCCAAAGGTAATTTTGCTGTAGTTAGCTACCTGGGTAATTCTCAAAATAAATCTCCTACCATCAACTTACCAGGAACTAATCCTACTTACACAGAAAATGCTCCTGCGATTATTATCGATCCTACTGCAACTATCACCGACCCTGATTCGCAGAACTTCGACACAGGTAAGCTGACTGTTAACTTCAGTGCTAATGGTACTGGCGATGACCGTCTTGAAATTCAAAGCAGTGCCACAAATAAGATTGTAGTCAATAGTACAGAAATTCTGTATGATGGCAGTTTAATTGCCATTTACAGTGGTGGTATTGGCACTCAAAACTTGGTAATTAACTTTACTTCTAAAGCCACACCTGCTGCTGTTGAAGCATTGTTACGCAGCATTAGTTACAACAATGTCTCAGAAAATCCTGTAACAATTCCCCGGACTGTCAGCTTTGTTATGACTGACGGCGACGGTGGTACCAGTACCAGCGTTACTAAAACTATTAACGTGAATGCGGTCAATGATGTGGCTGTAATTACCCCAGGTCAAAGCTTTAGCGTGAATGAAAGTGTTGCCAATGGTACGGTGGTTGGTACTGTTATTGCTACCGATGTGGATGGTAGCACATTCTCCAACTGGACAATTATTGATGGTAACTTCGATAGCGATGCCGATGGTCAAGCTGCTTTTAACATCAACTCTACCACCGGACAAATTACTGTTAATGATAGCGACGAAATCGACTTTGAAAGCAACCCTAACTTTCAATTGCAAGTTACTGTTAGCGACAGCTTTAATACCAGCAGCATCCAAACCGTTACAATCAACCTGAAAGATGTCACTGAAAATACCATATATGGTACATCTTCAGATGAACAACTAACAGGAACCCTAGCTGATGATATCATCTACGGTTACGATGGCGGCGATCGCCTTTATGGACAAGCAGGCAGAGATACCATTTATGGTGGTGCTGGCAATGACTTTCTCTATGGTGATGCGGGTAATGATATACTCGATGCTGGTGATGGCAATGATTATCTCTACGGTCAGGATGGAAGCGATCACCTCATCGGTGGTCTTGGTAATGATTATCTGTATGGCGGAGCAGGTAATGATATCTTTGATGGTGGCGATGGCTATGATTTTCTCAGTGAATCCGCTGATGTGAACTTTACGTTAACTAACAGTCAACTTTTAGGCTTAGGTAACGACGTTTTCAGCAACATTGAACAAGTAATACTAACTGGTGGTATTAGTGACAATACCTTAGATGCTTCAGCGTTTAGTCTAGGTAGCGTCAATCTTTCTGGGGGCGCTGGTAATGATACGATCAATGGTGGTGCTGGCAACGATTATCTTTTAGGGAAGGATGGTAATGATTACATCATCAGTAATGCTGGTAATGACTATGTAGATGGGGGTAATAATAATGATACTCTTGATGGTGGAATTGGTAATGATGCCCTTTCCGGTGGTGTCGGTGATGATGTCTTAGATGGTGGCGACGGTATTGATGGGTTAAGCGAATCAGCTGATGTCAACTTTACCTTAACAAACACTCAACTTGCTGGATTAGGTAATGACATTTTCAGCAACATCGAACGGGCAACGCTGAGTAGTGGTGCTAATAACAATATCTTGGATGCTTCAGCCTTTAGTCTAGGTAGCGTCAATCTCTACGGCGGTGCTGGTAATGACATCCTTATTGGTGGAAGTAACAATGATTACCTTTATGGAGAGGATGGAAACGATCGCCTCATCGGTAGTGCTGGCATTGATTACCTTAGCGGTGGTAATGGAGATGACTTACTTAATGGTGGTGCTGGCAATGACCACCTCTACGGGCAAGGCGGTGCAGATATCTTTGTTATCGCTTCAGGCAATGGTATTGATACCATCTATAACTTTGAAGACGGCATTGATAGACTAGGTTTATCTGATGGTTTGACTTTTGGGGCTTTGACAATCTCTTCTGCAAGTGGCAATAGTACTTCTATTATTGTTACCTCCACAAATGAGTTAATAGCCTTTATAAGCGACACCAATCCTAGCTTGATAGGCGAGAGTGACTTTATTTCCTATAACGATTAACGCAACTTAGCAGTGCTGAGGTAGGGGGGTTAGAAGTCAGCTTTTATTTTAATTGTTCTTCCAAATCCCCATCTCCCTTGCTTTTTTGGTATCATATACAGCACTTCCGGCAGCTATGAGGTACATCCTAAAAGCTGAAAGCAATGATAAAAGAGGAGCAAGGAGAAAACTATATTGCATAATAGCCGGAAGCGCTGTCTAGTCTGCATTCTTAACCTTCAGATGTAGTCAAGGGCAAAATGCAGAAAGTTGATCACAAAGCAATCTATTTCTGCGCTTTTTAAGAAAAGATCCATAGATTACGCCATGTGCAACTTTCTCTCAAACTCTCAAACCCTACGAACTCTATCCCCAGATTCCTTCTCCTTAGCACCCCATCACCAGCAACCATATCCTGTAACCCACCAAGGAAGAAGCTCAAAATCACGGATGCCGTCTGTGATAGGGTGGCTTAGGCTGACTTCTAAACTTTGTAATGCCAACTTCAAGATTATTCGTTTTTTGCGTAAAGCATGAGATTTGAGGTGAAGAGTATTATATAACGGTATTTACTATGGCTAAAGCGGGGACAACACTAAAAGTCTCCTATATAATTTACTTCTATCAAAAACTGCTCCAGCTTTCGTCTAGGGCAGTTTTATATTGCACGGTAGAAGCTAGATTCACAACTGCACCCAATGGTGAATCATCTGCCTATTATCAGTAATCGAAGTTTCTAGAGAAATATTGCGCTATATTGCATATCCCTCTTGTGTCACTTTAGGCAGAGGAAAAATAGAATTCAGGGTGAGTTAGGAATATAAAAATTGGGGAAGTGAGCC
>NZ_JAAGOG010000220.1:0-11558 GCF_010747425.1 Nostoc sp. UIC 10630 | reverse complement strand
CGATTGAATATGCTTTCATGAAAAGATAATATTTTTATTCTTACCAACTGTACCTCATATCAGCAGGAAGTGCTGTAATTTACTTGGATGAACTAGGTGAAGCTGCATCACTACCAATAGGTATTGCTACCCTAAAATTAGTAATTGAAAATGAAGATACAACTATTACTACCGCAAGAGAACTAATTAACCGTACTAAACAAGCGGTAAATTTGCAACTACCACAAAAACAATTACTAGAATTAATAGAGACAATCTTAGTTTATAAACTGCCTAACATAAGTCGAGAGGAGATAGAAGCAATGTTTGGGCTAAGTGAGTTGAAACAAACACGGGTTTATCAAGAAGGTAAACAAGAAGGTCGTTTTGAGGCAAAGTTAGAAGCTGTACCTAAACTGCTAGCACTAGGTTTAAGTGCAGAACAGATATCACAGGCGTTAGATTTGAATGTTGCACAAGTCCAGCAAGCACTACAGCAAACGTCTCTCAATGAATAAATTCAGACAACCGATGTTTGACGACAAGCCTTTTTGCGTCTAAGCATTTTAGATTAACGCGATCGCCATCTCAACTAGAAATATCAGCTAAAAACCCCATACTTGGAGATGCAGCAATGGTACAACAAGTTACACCAGAAACCACCATCGAAGTCATCTACCCAGAAAGCGACGGACAGCCAATGGCGGATAATACAGAACAATTTGCATGGATTGTCAAAATCAAAGAAAATTTAGAAATTTTATTTGCATCACAATCTGATGTATTTATCGCCGGGGATTTGTTTTGGTATCCAGTTAAAGGAAGCCCGAATATTAAACAAGCGCCGGATACAATGGTAATCTTTGGCAGACCAAAAGGAAAACGGGGTTCCTATTTACAATGGGATGAAGATAATATCCCCCCACAGGTAGTATTTGAAATACTATCGCCAGGTAACACCCTTAAAGAAATGACCAAAAAATTGCAGTTTTACCAGCGTTACGGTGTGGAAGAATATTATATTTACGATCCAGCTAAGAACGATTTAAATGGCTTGCTCGGTTCTGGAGATAGTTTTGAAGTCATTGAAGAGATGAATGGCTGGGTAAGTCCGCGTTTGGGAATCCGTTTTACATTAACACCGGATACTTTGGAAATTGTTTCTCCCACCGGACAAAAGTTTTTGTCACCTGTAGAAATTGACCAGTTACGCGAACAAGAACGCCAAGCAAAGGAAGCGGCTTTACAAGAATTAGAAAAAGAGCGCGATCGCTATCAAGAATTGTTAGCTAAACTCAAAGAAAAGGGAATTGATACAGATAATTTATAATTTTTTGAAGGTTACATAGAATACAGGCATAGCAGAAATTATCTGGTGTTGTTGCTACACCATGTTTTACGCTGATTGTATAGTCAGCATGACTTTTTATTTAATTTACTTCTGTGATGCTGATAGATACTTATAATACAGGAATTAAAAATTTAACTATGGAACAACAACCGATACAAGTAATTGGAGGTGGACTAGCTGGGACAGAAGCAGCGTGGCAAATAGCCCAAGCTGGAGTACCGGTAATTCTCCATGAAATGCGTCCAAAACGCTTTAGCCCTGCTCATCATACAGAACATTTGGCAGAATTAGTCTGTAGTAATTCCTTTGGGGCAATGGCTAGCGATCGCGCGGCGGGATTATTGCACGAAGAATTACGCCAACTGGGTTCTATTGTCATCTCGAAAGCTGATGAACACGCCGTCCCTGCGGGAGGGGCGCTAGCGGTAGACAGAGGACAATTTGGGCAAGACTTGACTCAAACTTTAGCCAGCCATCCTTTAATCGAATTTCGTCGGGGTGAAGTGTCTGCGATTCCTGAAGGAATTGTGGTTTTGGCAACTGGGCCTTTAACCAGTCCCGACTTAGCCGAAGATTTGCAGCGCTTTACGGGGATGGAATACCTCAGCTTTTTCGATGCGGCTAGTCCGATAATTGTAGGAGAATCGATTAACCGTGACGTTGCTTTTATGGCATCACGTTATGACAAAGGTGAAGCCGCTTATCTCAACTGCCCAATGAATAAAGAGCAGTATTTGCACTTTCGAGAAGAACTTTGTAAAGCGGAACAAACAGAACTCAAAGGTTTTGAACGGGAAACAGCGAAATTTTTTGAAGCTTGTTTACCCATTGAAGAACTAGCACAGCGTGGCGAAGATACCATGCGCTACGGCCCCCTAAAGCCAGTAGGATTGTCAGATACTCGCACTGGGGAACGTCCTTATGCTGTAGTGCAGTTGCGACAAGAAGACAAAGCCGGTCAACTGTGGAATATGGTAGGATTCCAAACTAATCTGCGTTGGGGTGAGCAAAAGCGGATATTTCAGCTAATTCCCAGTTTGGAAAAGGCGGAGTTTGTGCGGTTGGGAGTGATGCACCGCAACACTTTTATTAATGCCCCTCAGTTAATGCATCCTACTTTGCAATTTAAAGAGCGTCCGACGTTGTTAGCTGCTGGACAGTTGATTGGTACTGAAGGCTATACTGCGGCGGCTGCGGGTGGCTGCTTGGCGGGAATTAATGCAGCACGGCTAGCTTTGGGTAAAGAAGCTTTAGTTTTGCCACCAACAACAATGATGGGTGCGTTATTGGAATTTATTAGTTCCGCTTCGCCGAAGCATTTCCAACCAATGCCGCCCAACTTTGGGATTTTTCCCGAATTGGGTGCGAAAATCAAAAGTAAACAAGAGCGTTACGGACGTTACCGCGATCGCTCTTTAACCGATCTAGCAACCTGGAAAGCTAATCAGAATTAATGGGAATTGGGAATTGGGAATTGGGCATTGGAAATTGGGTTATTAATTTTTCTCCCCCTGCTCCCCCTGCTCCCTCATCTCCCCTCGCTTGCACGCCACCTACCTGAATCAAAGCCTGTACCCCAGCTAAGTTGGATTTGGGTAAATGCTGTAAACCACGTTTCACCCAACGGCGATTTACACCAGTTAAGGGAGCTAAATCTGCGATCGTTCCTAGTGTAAACAGTGCTAGCATCGGCTGGATCAATCCCTTCGTCTCGCCTAGCTGTTGTGCTAAAGACACTGCCAAAATATAGGCAACACCAACACCAGCAACACCCCTATAGGGTGAGGATTCTGCTATTAGCTTAGGGTTGAGGATAGCATTAGCTGGCGGTAATTTTTGGGGGATATCGTGGTGGTCGGTGATAATAACTGCAAGACCAAGTTCTCTAGCTCTAGCAACTGGTTCAAACGCAGAGATGCCATTATCTACAGTCAGAATTAATCCCACACCTTCGCTGTGAAATTCTTCAACTATGCGTTTATTGATACCGTAGCCTTCGTGCATCCGGCTGGGAATAGCATAATCTACCTGTGCGCCTAAAGTACGGAGACTACGCAAAAGTAGAGCCGTGCTGGTCATCCCATCAGCATCGTAGTCACCACAAATAGCAATTTTTGTTTGAGAAGCGATCGCATTTTGCAACAACTCCAAACTAATTGCCAAATCTGGGAAATCTTCTAACGGCGAAGGTAAAACTAAAGATTCTGGATTTAAAAATGCTTGTGCTTGTTTTGGTGTTTCCATACCCCGATTAATCAGCAATTGGCTGATAATGGGTGAAACATTGATCAAAACCGCCAGTTTTTGGGCAAATTCTGGTTTTTGTGGATAAATTTGCCACCGCTGATTAGGTAAGCGCCTGGTAGGTTTTGAGAATTCAGATACAGGTCTGTCTAGCACAATACAAGTTAGAATTTACTTAGTTATGAGTGTTGAATTGAAAGTTGTTTCTTAACTCATAACTAATAACATTAATTTGCTGTCTAAAACACGTTTATTCTACCATCATCCATAATATACAAAGAGCGATCGCCCGGAGAGCGCCAAGTCGGACGGAGTTCGAGCCGCAATGTGCCAAAGTTAGGTTTCGAGACAATTGCTTGTAGTGATAAACCTTTTTCGCTCCAAAATATCAGAGATGTATTTGGCTCCGTACCCTCTATTTGTTCTAAACTTAGTTTCTGCCCTGGACTCAAGGTCATTGCATCAGTCCCAGAGGGTTTTTGGATTTTGATGATGTTAGGCGTGCTATTTATCACTTCAACTCGGATGTGTTGCCCAGGTGTAAACTGAATTGGATGCGACCCACACTTAGAAGCACAAGTTCGAGCTAAGGTAGCACTGGGATTATTGATTGATGCTATTAAAACGGTAGCTGCAACTAAAGCAAATGACAGAGGCTTAAACATAATACACAGTATAAGTACTAAACTGAAATATTACTTCAATTTTGGACTATTAAGCCTCAGCATATTTTCCAGAATTAAGCTAATGCAAAGCAACATCAGCTCATCATTCATCGATAAGCGATTTAATCGTGATTTAGCCAGTCGTCGAGTTGTTGTTGAGTCACCACTGGGTGCGTCGCTTCGCTATGCTAATTGGACTGGTGTAAGCCATAATCAAGACAGAATTAGGAATCAGGAACACAGAAGTGAATCATGCACATCCTATCCCTTCATTATCCCGATGACTTACTTATTACCTCTGGTAAATCACCCCAAGCCTTAGAAGCAGAACTCACATTTTTGCTCGCAGTCAAACTATTTGAGCTACGCCGACTATCGCTTGGTAAAGCCGCCGCCTTTTGCAGCATGAACAAACCGCAGTTCATGTACGAACTAGGACGTTTGCAAATCCCTGTTATCAACTTAGATGATGACCAAATCGCCGACGAATTGCGCGATGATTAACTAGTCCACTCCAGATAGTACGGTACTTTTGGATGATGCTCAAGCACGAAGGGTTGCAGAACGCTTAGGAATTCGCCGGATAGGTACTCTTGGCATTTTGCGTAAGGCGAAAAAAGCAGGCTTGATTGTTGAGCTTAAAGTATATATTGAGCAGTTACGCACCAATGGAATTTATATCCGACCTAGCCTCATTGATGCAGTGCTACGGGATGTCGGAGAAATAGACTAATCGCGGGTTCAGATAAAACTCAAGCAAAATTTTTTGAGTGTTATGCAGCATAGGGTGATTCTTCTAAGCATTATAGATTGAGTCTGTAGTGCGATCGCTATTTTCGTGAGTCTGGTATCACAAAACAAAACCCTGTACAAAGTTTTACCTGATTGTACAAGGTTGTCTATTATCCTAGATACTTAGAACAAGCTCTTTAACCAAAACGTCCACTGATATAGTCTTCAGCTTCTTTAGTTTGAGGAGAACTGAACATTTGGGCTGTCGGATTAAATTCAACTAATTTGCCGCGACGTTTGCCATACTCGTCAATTTCTGTATTGAAGAAAGCTGTGAAATCTGCCACTCTGGAAGCTTGCTGCATATTGTGTGTCACCATGATGATGGTATATTGCTGCTTCAGTTCTAAGCAGAGTTCTTCTACTTGGCGGCTAGAAATTGGGTCGAGAGCAGAACATGGTTCATCCATCAATAATACATCTGGCTTCATTGCGATCGCACGGGCTATGCAAAGTCGTTGCTGCTGTCCGCCAGATAATGCAGTACCCTTCTCTTTGAGTTTGTCTTTGACTTCATCCCAGATAGCAGCACGTCTGAGGGAATCTTCCACCAATTCATCAATGTTACCTTTGTAACCGTTAGAACGCGGCCCAAAAGAAATATTTTCGTATATTGACTTGGGGAAAGGATTCGGTCTTTGAAAAACCATTCCGACTTGGCGGCGTAATTTGACAGAATTTATCTTAGGATCGTAAATATTGCGATCGCGATAATTCAGTCTACCCTCAACCCTAGCTCCAGGGATTAAATCATTCATCCGGTTGAAGCAACGCAATAACGTACTTTTACCACATCCTGAAGGCCCAATAAAAGCAATAATTTGTTTTTCAGGAATCTTAAGATAGACATCTAGAAGTGCCAGAAATCCGCTATAAAAAACCTTCACACCTTCAACATTGAATACGCTCTTTTCATAGTCGATTGTGGCACTATCTGATTGACTTCTACTATTATTGCTATAAGTCATTTTTCGGATCTCCTAATATTCGTGAATGTATCCAATTAGATATTTAATTAGCTAACGTATTGAGAAGCGTTGTCTAATATAAATTGCTACACCATTTAAAACTAAAATCAGAAGTAACAACGCAATAATTGTTGCTGCTGCTGCATCAGCAAAACCCGGTTCAGGACGAGTGATGTAACTGTAAATTTGAATGGGTAATGCCATAAATCTCTGAAACAAACCGGGATCAAAAGTGAGAAAACCCACAGCACCGACAACAATCAGAGAAGCTGCATCACCAATAGCGCGGGATACAGAGATAATCACTCCTGTCAAAATACCGGGAATAGCATAAGGTAAAACATGACTGCTGATAGTGCGCCATTTTGTAACACCTAATCCATAAGAAGCATTTCTCAGGGAATCGGGGACAGCGCGAATTGCTTCTCTAGAGGTGACAATAATTACTGGTAAAGACAACAAAGATAAAGTCAATGCACCAGAAATCAAAGCGGGGCCAAACCCAAGTAAATAATTGAAAACTCCTAAACCTAGCAATCCATAGACAATAGAAGGCACTCCCGCCAGATTACTGATATTAATCTCAATAATTGCTGTCCACCAAGCTTTCGGTGCATACTCTTCTAGATATAAAGCTGCTCCTACACCAATTGGTACAGTCACCAAAATTACAACAGTTCCTAAAAGAACACTGCTGATAATTGCAGGACGAATACCACCTTGGTCAGGAAAACGAGAAGGAGTTTCTGTGAGAAAACCGGGTGTTAAAAATCTGCCTAATCCGTCTTTAAAAATATCAAAAAGTAGCAATGCTAGGACAAATAAACCAATTAGCAATCCTAACAAAAAAAGTACTTCAAATACTTTGCCTAATGTCTCCCTACTCTCAACATTATCGGTAAATTCTATGGCAGAATCTAGAGAATCATCTTGTTGGTAACTTGTAGCCATACTTAGTTAATCGTATTTTTCTTTAAAGCGATTTGCAACCCAGTAACTAACAATATTCAAAGCTAGGGTAATTATAAACAGAACAGCACCTACAGCATATAATGTCTTGAAATTTAGACTACCACGTGGGCTATCTCCACCAGAAATTTGTGCCATGTAAGCTGTCATTGTTTCTATTGATTCCGCAAAATTAACAGTCAGCTTTGGCTGTAGTCCGGCAGCGATTAGGACAGTCATTGTTTCACCCACAGCGCGAGAAATACCCAATATAATTGAAGCGATGATTCCAGAAAGCGCGGCTGGTAGAACTACTTTAAAAATGGTTTCTAGTTTAGTTATACCTAAAGCATAAGATCCTTCTCGCAAAGAGCGTGGAACTGCTTTAATAGCATCTAAGCTGATAGAACCAACAGTAGGAGTAATCATTACGCCCATCATTAACCCTGCACTCAAAGCATTGAATATTTCCAGAGGGATAATATACCGCAACAATGGTGTGACAAACAACAGCGCAAAGTAACCATAGACTACTGTTGGTATTCCTGCTAAAAGTTCTACTGCTGGACGTAAAACTGCTGCTACTTTGGGTTGAGCATACTCACTTAAATAAATGGCCGAAGATAAACCCAAAGGAATAGCAACTGCCATCGCAATAGCTGTAGTCAAAAAAGTGCCATTAATCAAGGGCCAAACGCCAAAATGTCTATCTGCAAATAGAGGTGTCCATTTAGTATCAAGAAAAAATTCGGCAAAGGAAACTTCTTGGAAAAAACCAAATGTCTCTTGAAAGATAATTACGACAATACCAAAGGTAGTCAAAACAGAAACTAAAGCACAAGCAAATAAAATTACTGCAACAATCTTTTCAGAGATATCTTCAGATGGGTTTTTATCCAGTGACTGTCTAGATAGTAAATAAGGATCGTCTTGAGAATTGAGATTTTGCATAAATAGTTAAGTTTGAACTCTACTCCGACTACAATAACTGCAACTTTATTTAAATAAAGTTTGTGATTGGTTCACCTGGTTTTGCTTTTTTAAACTTTGTCCCAGTTTCACCCGTAGCAAATTTTTGTTTAACCTTGACGTAAGCTTCATCGGGTAGTGCCACATAACCAACACTATCTACCCACTTCCAAGAATTTTCTAGATAAAAGTCTACAAATTCTTTGACTGCTGGCTTGGTATCTAAAGACTTTTTGCTGACATAGATAAACAGGGGACGAGATAAAGGTGTGTAGATATTTTTGATGACATTATCTACTGGCACTGGTTTTTCGCACTTTCCAGTAGGACTTTCTACAGCGACCAAATTGAGTTTTTCTTGGTTTTGAATGTAGTAAGATATCCCGACGTAACCCAATGATGATACATCCCCGGATACTCCTTGTACTAAAAGGTTTTGATTGTGGCTGGGAGTGTAATCTGTACGGCCATTTTTGGCTTTTCCAGTAACAGCTTGAGTCATATAATCAAAGGTTCCAGTATCAGAAGCTGGAGCATACAGCTTCAGCTTTTGGTTAGGAAATTTGGGATTAACTTGATTCCAAGTTAAGATTTTCCCGTCTGATTTAGCACCCCAAATCTTACCCAGTTCCTTAATAGTTAGACATTTGACGAAGTTATTTTGACGGTTAGCAATCACAGCGATGCCATCTAAACCTATAGGCAACTCGACAAAATCAATATTTTTACTTTTACATTTTTTGATTTCTTCATCTCGAATGGTACGAGAAGCACCGGCAATATCAATATCACCATTACAAAATTTACTGAAACCACCACCAGTCCCACTTGAAGCAACGCTAACTTTTGCTTCAGGTTTAACTTTGCCGTATTCTTCTGCAACTGCTAAAGAAACAGGAAAACCTACAGCCGCACCATCAATACTCACTTGACTTTTTAATTCCTGTCCGCTATTACAAGCAGTGACACTGCTGGTAATCAGCATTAAAAAAGTGAGTGAAAAGCCATCTTTCAATCGGCTATGAAAACTCATAAATTATCAATTGAGGTAAAGTGATTGAGAATTATTTATATTTGGCTAGCTGCTAGAAAAATATAGATATTATGCTTTGCTGGCAGCTTGAACTTTGTCAAAAATTGCCCCATCGCCAAAAAACTTTTTCTGGATAATATCCCAACCGCCTAAATCTTGAGATGTAAATAAAGTTTCAATTGGCTGATATTGAGATGCTACTTCTTGCGTGACAGTGGGGTTAACAGGACGATATTGTAATTTAGCAAATTCTCGTTGAGCTTCTGTAGAGTAAAGAAAATCAACAAATGCTTGTGCAACTTCCCTTGTACCGTGTTTCTCAACGTTTTTATCAACTATGGCTACAGGATTATCAATGGAAATATTGACTTTGGGTACAATATAAGGCAACTTATTTCCATTTTTACCTGCTAAAATTACCTCATTCTCGTAGGTGATTAAGACATCACCCTGATTTTTTTGAAAAAATAAATCGCTAGCTTCACGGGCATCTTTCGTCAAAATGGGAGTATTTTTATAAACTCTAGTGACGTAATCTAATGCTGTGGCTTCGTCGCCTCCGTTTAGAGTGACCGAACCCCAAAAAGCTAAAAATTCCCAGATAGCAATACCAGAAGTTTTTGGGTTTGCCGCAATCACTTTCACGCCATCTTTTGCTAAGTCTGCCCAAGTATTTATACCTTTGGGATTACCTTCACGGGTAACGATCGCAGCAACCGATCTACTCACAATACCACTTCTGGGAGCTTTGGTTTCCCAACCTGATTTTATCAAACCTGCAAGAGCAATTTTGCTGACATCCAGAGGAAGCGCTAAATGTACTATATCTGCTTCTTGGGAACCAGCAATCACAGCCGCCGCTTGAGCTACAGAACCACCATAACTTTGCTCAAATGTGACGTTTTGGTTATGTTCTTGCTTCCATTTTTCGACAAATTTGGGGATTATCTGGTCATGAGCCGCTTTGGTGACAGAGAAAGACACAAGTTTCAACTTGACATCATTTTTGCTAGCTGAACTGCTTCCAGAGCAGGAGGCAACTGTTATACTCAAAAAAGCACCCACTAGAAACAGACTCACAAAGCTTTGCACAGTGTGTCTATTTAACCAATTTCTAATTGTGTCTTTATATGAGAGTTGTATGGTCTGTAATGCTTTCATGACATAAGACTGTATTCTCTCAATTAGCAATTTACTAAAATGTGTCGTTTGTTGCGACTTGCTCATCAGAATTCACCCCTAAATCTACGGTATTTCTAAGCAGATACCGTATTAGAGATTATAGGGTATATAGAATAATATTTATCATCTGACTTGGATTTTTTTTATAAGTAGCAATAGCAGGGTCTAAACTTTGCGTTCTGCCAAACTTCAAAAAGCTGATTTGTTTACAGCATACATACATTATTTTTGTATAGAATTGCCACAATAATTTATTATGAAGAATTGGGGGAAAGCTAAAAAAGTTTCTCGCTTTTGTCCCTAAAAGACTTCTCCCTGGTTTTACTACCCAAAACCTGTCCCTCTGCAAAGCTGTGAGGGAGAGAATTGAAGTTTAAAGAAGTTCGTCGCACTTACGTAACATTAGTTCAGTTGATGGCTGAGGTAATTATCGAAAATCGATATAATTCGTAAGATTGATATAAGTATCTTCACTAGTAATTCAGCCGTAGACTCTACTCGTATTATTACAACCAGCTTAGGATAGACTAAAAGCAATTTTTGCAAAATAATGGTAGAAAAAATCACAGCTGTGTTTAATGGCAAAGTCTTCTATCCGGCTGAAACGATCGCACTGCCAATCAATACCCGCGTGCGAATCAGTATCGAAATTTTACCGCCAAGCGAACACGAAACGGTGTCATTTCTGCAAACGGCGCGATCGCTCAACCTAGATGGGCCATCTGATTGGTCTAGCAATATAGATAAATATTTGTACAGTAAGTAAACTTCCCATGCATTCTGAAGTCTTTCTTGATACATCATTTGCCATTGCTTTATCTGCACCGAGCGATCGCTTACATGACCGAGCCTTACATCTGGCTAAAATGTTACAAGCGGCAGAAACTCGTTTGGTGACAACACAGGCGGTAATGTTGGAAATTGGCAATGCCTTATCCCAACAACCTTATCGTCAGGCGGCAATCATATTATTAAATTCTCTAGTAGCAGACTCCAAAGTAGAAATTGTCCCTCTCTCTCAAGAACTCTACGAACGTGCTTTTGAGCTATATCGGGAACGAACTGAGAAAGAATGGGGATTTGTGGATTGCGTATCTTTTATTGTGATGCAATATAGCGGAATCACTGAAGCACTGACTGCTGATGAGCATTTTCAACAAGCAGGATTTCGAGCATTACTGCGAGAAAATTTGCCTTAAGAGCCAATACGGTTCGGATCAGAATAATTGTCGTAGCACGATAAGCTTAATTTGAGGGTTGAATAATAGAATAGACATCTCCAAAAAACAATGTAGAGACGTTGAATTGCAACGTCTCTACAAGGGTTTTAGGTAACGCATAATTTTCTGGAGATGTCTAATGGTATTATTTGGGACTTTATAGTCTGTAGTAGTGTATCAAAATATTTGTTTACCCCACCCTAACCC
>NZ_JAAGOG010000219.1:0-11637 GCF_010747425.1 Nostoc sp. UIC 10630 | reverse complement strand
TATCCGACACACGACCTTTGATTTCCCCACCCTTCAAATGTACGGAGCTTTTTCAGAAATCAAATATTAGTCCTATATTATTTTTGCTAGCAGAGTAGTATTACCTGAAATCTCAGGAATATCTGAATCGTATATAGGTACTCTACCTTTTTCTGAATTCAGAAAACTAATAGTTGATGAGTTCGACAATATTAGATTATCTATTTTTTATGATAATATTCGAGCTTTTCAAGGAAGTAATGATGTTAATCATGATATCGAGTCTACATTAAAGTCAGGAGAATTAGATAGATTTTCAGTCTTAAATAATGGAATAACAATAATAGCTAAATCATTAGATACTGTTGGCAATAGATTTAATATTCGAGATTATCAAATAGTTAACGGGTGTCAAACAAGCCACGTTTTATTTAACTGTAGAAATTTAAGTGGTATAAATAATTTACAAATTCCAGTAAAAATAATTGTTACAGACAAAGATGATGTAATAAATAGCATAATCAAAGCAACTAATCATCAAACACCTGTTAAAAAAGAAGAACTTGCAGCTTTATCTGAATTCCAAAAAAAATTAGAGCAATGCTACAACTCGTTTGAATCCTTTCATGCTGGAGAACAGTTATATTATGAAAGACGTTCAAAACAGTATCACGATAGAGCAGATGTACCGAAAAATCGTGTTATTACAATTCCCGACCAAATTAAAACTTTTGCTGCTATGTTTCTTGACCAGCCTCATAGAGTATCACGTTCCTATGGAGATTTATCCAGAGAAATAGGTAGTAAGATTTTTGGTGCTAATCATAGTCCAACAAGCTATTATGCAAGTGCTTTTGCTTACTATCGACTTGAAAATCTTTTTAATCAGAGAAATAGAAACAAGTTAGACCCTAAGTATAAAAAATGTAAATATTATTTGCTTATGGCTATGAGGTATTTGACCGCAGGAGCAGATATGCCGAGCTTAGATAATCAAAGAAAAATGGAACAGTATTGTAATAAAATTATATCTGTGCTTAATAGCCAGCAAGAATATTTACAAGTATTTGAGAAAGGAACTGAGATTATTGAAGAGCAGTTTCTGCATTTAAATATTAATATAGATAATCGTGACGTAATCACAACTGTAAGTTTTGTTGAACAGTTGAAAAAAAGACTAGAAAGCGAATTTTCAAAAGTAAATTCTAAATAAAGTAAATTGTATAGAATAGCACAAGAACAAAAAAATAATAGCAACTTAACTCTACTAACAAAACATTAGCATTATCTAGCCCATCAATATCATATAAACACAGGAGTTGGGGTTCACATTCATTGAGTAGTACTTGGAGATTTTCAAAACATCTCCTAACTCACTGCATATTCTGTAAACTGTCTCATAAAAGGAGACTGAAAACCTAACACAATATCTTCCTTGGGAACTCCCGCAGCTACCAAGTTAGCTGCGATATCATCTTCTGTACCATTCCACTGAAGCCAAATTTTCCCACCTTTAATATCAATATGAATAATACAACTATGTACCCAGTCTTGACCTTCCCACCCTACATGAACTATTTGATAATGGTTGCGTTCTGTATCAAAAATTGTTTCAACTTCTATATTTCCGTTAGCTGGTTTTTGCTCACTATAATCATGTAGTATCTGTTGTACAAGCTGGCGATATCGAGTTAATTTATCCATTGGAAAATCACCTCTTGCTCTACATCATAAATAAGCATTTTCACTTGATTTTCTGCTATCATCTCTTTAGGAAAATCAAGTTGAAAAAATGTTTTGTAAGTTGTTAAAGGTACTGCTAAATACAAAACACGCTCTGGTTGCCGCCGTCGTAATGCACCTCTATAATTAATAAACTGTCCTAATGCTGTATGAAATTCTGAAATAGCAGACGACCTTTCTAAAAAACTTTTGACTTCGACTGCAATTTTTTGTCCTTCACGTTCTGCTGCAATCAGCTTTTGGGCGGCTAAATCAATTGAAAGGTTAACTCCTCCCACGCTCATTGTGAGTGGATCGTGAGTAATTTGCCAACCATCTTTGTGTAAAGCTGTTTTCACAACTTCATGAAAGACATCTTTAGCAGACATACCTATCTATAATTATATATTTGATTTTCATTTAGCCGGATTACATAACAATTTGTCAAAACCGTTTTTTATGTAGAGACGTTTTATAAAACGTCCCTACATTTATAATTAGGGATTATTCTATCCCTTCAATTCGGTCTTCAACTTCTTGGTACAACTCGCGCAGACGATCTAAATTATCCTCGCTAGTCTCCCAATAACCGCGTCCATTAACTTCCAACAAAGTTGATACAATCTTGCGGAAAGAATGGGGATTAAGGTTCAGCAACCGTTTCTGCATTTCTTCATCTTTGATGAAGGTTTCGTTAGTATCCTCATAAATCCAGTTATCCACAGCGCCAGCTGTCGCACTCCAACCAGTGGTATTCACCAACCGCTTGGATAATTCGCGCACACCTTCATAACCGTGAGAGAGCATCCCCTCGTACCATTTGGGATTTAACAATTTGGTACGCGCATCCAAACGCACGGTTTCTGATAATGTCCGCACTTGGGCGTTAGCTGTGGTTGTATCTGCAATATAAGATGCTGGTTTTTTACCATCACCCCGCAGACTTGCCACCAGCTTCGTGGGATCTGAATCAAAATAATGGGAAACGTCCGTTAAGCTAATCTCGGAAGAATCGAGATTTTGGAAAGTTGCATCAGCAGTTTTTAATGTACTTTCAAAAATCTGCCGTGATTCGTCCATAATTCCGGGGTTATCGGAATTGAAGGAGAAGGATTTCCGGTTGAGATACATTTCCTGCAACTCGGCTTCGCTATCCCAAGTGCTGTTTTCTACCGCCAAGTTGATATTTGACGAGTAGGAACCAGAAGCGTTGGAGAAAACGCGCGTCGCTGCTTGACGCAGATTAATCCCCATTTCTTCAGCTTGTTGCAAAGCGTGTTTGCGAACAAAGTTCATTTCTAAGGGTTCATCTGCCTCGGCTGCCATCTTCACCCCTTGGTCTAGCAGGTTCATTTGGTTGATGAACAAGTCGCGGAATACACCAGAACAGTTGATTACCACATCAATTCTGGGTCGTCCCAACTCTTCTAAAGATATCAATTCCAACTTGTTCACCCGTCCCAAGGCATCGGGAACTGGACGCACACCCACCATCCACATAATTTGCGCTAGGGATTCACCGTAAGTTTTGATGTTATCGGTTCCCCAAAGAACGCAGGCGATGGTTTCTGGCCATTTTCCTTCATTTTCTGCCTTGTTACGTGCCAAAAGCCTGTCTACAACGATTTTGGCTGATTGAACTGCTGCTGTTGTTGGGATGGATTGCGGATCTAAAGCATGGATATTCTTACCCGTGGGTAATACATCCGGGTTGCGGATGGGATCGCCACCAGGACCCGGTAGGATGTATTCGCCTTCCAAGCCTCTGAGTAATGCTCCGAGTTCGTTGTCGGCACAAACTTGCTCTAGGCAGAATTCCAAATACTCAAATAGGGGTTTTAGGGCGGCGCTATCAACTTTGGGATAACCTGCTTTATGCAATGATTCTACCCAAGGTTCTTTTTTGCCCATGTTGAAGAAATTCAACCGGGAAACTAAAGAAACTCGTCCTTCCGCGTCGATTTGCTCTTGGACAAGGGCGGTAACTGCTGCACGGGTTGCTAAGGTGATGTCTTGGAGTAACTGGACATCTTCTAAAATGCCTCTGTCGTTATTTTGGTAAATATCGTCAATGTTACGTCCAAGGCTGTTAGCGATAATTCCCGGCAAGCCTTGAATTCCTTCTTCTTGACGATCTAGACTAGCAATGTTGACCAGAGTTGCGATCGCTTCTTCTGCACTTGGCGGTTTACCAATGACGTGCAAACCACAAGGCAACAACCGCGACTCGATTTCCATCAACTTGCGGTAGACGTTGCCAACAATATTATCGCGATCGTCGGCACTCATGTCTCTGGCATCGGTTTCTGGCAGGTGAATATCCTTATCCAGATTCACGATCCGGCATTTATCCATGATGCTGTTGACAATGGAAACACCGCGTCCACTATCTTTCAAAGTTTGGTAAGAAGCAATTAACTCGCTGAGTTCCTTCAAACCTTTATACAAACCAGCATTTTCTGCCGGCGGTGTCAAGTAGGAAATTGTTTCGGCGTAACTCCGACGTTTGGCAATTGTCGCTTCACTCGGATTATTGGCTGCGTAATAATACAAGTTAGGAATTGAGCCAATTAAGTTATCTGGGTAACAATCACCAGACATCCCCATCTGTTTACCTGGCATGAATTCTAAGGAACCGTGTGTACCAAAGTGCAGTACAGCATCAGCTTTCCAAACTTGTTCTAGGTAAGTGTAGTAAGCAGCAAAACCGTGGTGAGGACTAGCTGAACGGGAGAATAACAGCCGCATCGGATCGCCTTCGTAACCAAATGTAGGTTGGACACCGATGAAGACATTACCGAATTGCTTACCATAAATCAGCAAGTTTTGCCCGTCGCTGTTGAGATGTCCGGGAGGTGGGCCCCAGTTTTCCTCTAGGCGTTGAGAGTAGGGGGTTAATGCCTCATACTCAGGAACCGACATTTTGTAAGCAATGTTCAGTTCTGGGCTGTTGTACTGTGCCTGTGCGTCATGGATGACTTCTTGCATCAACGCTTCGGCGGATTCTGGCAATTCTGGTAAGTCGTAGCCGTTATTTTTGAGGGCTTTCATCACCTCGTAAATTGAGCCGAATACATCCAAGTAAGCGGCGGTTCCCACGTTGCCTTTATCTGGCGGGAAGCTGAAAACAGTGATGGCGACTTTTTTCTCCAGCTTCGGCTTGCGGCGGAGGTTCGCCCATTTTAAGGCGCGTTCGGCTACAGCTTCAACGCGATCGCGCAGTGCGATCGCTTTCCCTGTAGCCCCATCTCTACCCGATAATATAATTGGCTCAATTGCCCCATCCAATTCAGGAATCGCAATTTGCAAAGCTACTTGAATTGGATGTAACCCTAAATCGCTATCCATCCACTCTTCTGTGGTTTGAAATACTAAGGGTAATGCCACCATGTAAGGACGATTTAAGCGTTTGAGTGACTCAATTGCTTTGGGATGGTCTTGTCTGGCTGGGCCACCCACTAAAGCAAAACCAGTCAGCGATATCACTGCATCTACCAACTGTATATTGGTAGTTGGTTCATAGAAGTAAGCATCCACAGGCTTGGAGAAATCCAAACCACCAGCAAACACAGGTAATACCCGTGCGCCTAGTGCTTCCAACTCTTGCACCATTGCCACATAATGGGCATCATCGCCTGTAACTAGATGAGTGCGTTGCAATACTAACCCGACACAAGGAGCTAGGGGATCTTTTAGATCGCTAGAAATATCCTTACGAGCTGTATACCAATTGAGGTACTCTCTGACATCTTCAAACATACTGGGAGCCAAAGGATGCCAAATCCCTAAATCGGGATAAACCACCGGCTGTTCATACGTAGAAGGTGCAAAATTTTGTTTTTCTAAACCTTTAAATACATATTTATCAGCTAGCATCAGCAAGAAGTTTTCCAGATTTTCTGGAGAACCACCTAGCCAATACTGAAAACTGAGCATGAAATTTCGGGCATCCTGTGCCTTGTCCATTGGTAAAAACTTCAGCACTTGCGGCAGGGTTCGCAAAAGCTTCAGCATCCCATCTTGGAATCCCGCACCGGATTTTTCTTTGCGTTTCCGCATGAATTGGGCGATCGCACTTTTTGACTGACCCAACTGTGCCAAGGAAAAGCTGCCCATTTTACTCAGGCGCATTACCTCTGGCATTGAGGGAAAGACAACGGAAACATCGAGATGATCGCGGTGTGGTTCTACTGCTGCTACAACTTTCTGTGCTAAGTCTTCGATGAAAATGAGGGAAGCGATGAAGATATTCGCATTCTCAATTTCTCGTTTGAACTCCTCGTAATTCTCAGGGTCGCGGAGTTCCTCAATCAAGTACCCGCTGATTTCAATCGCCAAGTTGGGATTGTTCGCGTTAATGGTGCGAACTGCTTGCGACAAAGCACTCTGGTACTGGGACTCAAGCACGACATAGACCACCTTGATTAAACTACGTCCGCGTAAGTTATCAGGCGCAATGTGTCTAATGGTGGACTTGACGTGTGTGAACATGCTTCTTCGGCTCCTTTGATGCGTGTTCTCTGAAGGAAGTTCCTAGCGGCATCATCAGCCACAGGTAACTTGTGATCTTTAGGCAATATCTGTTTTTTATCAGAAAACGCTTGCCCAGTAGGCATTTTATCCCCTATATGACACAAATCGATATAAAAAACGAAATATTTCTTTGTAATTGTTGACTTTATATAAAAGTACTGGCTCACTTATTTGTAAACTTTTTGTAATATATTTTTATAGTTAAATAGCTATTTATCTATATTATTGCAGCTACAAAACAAAACCCGCACAAGCGGGTTGTAAAATTTTGATGTTTGGCGAAATGCTTAGGCGTAGAGGATTGTAGACATCGCCTAATTACTATAATTTCTTAATTAAAAATAAAGTTTAGCTTCTAACTGTTTCAAAATCTTCTTTGGATCGTTCTTATCTCACTTCAGAAATTTTCAAGCAGCAAAACCGGCAACAGTTAAATACTGTATTTTTCCTGTCTCGTGCAATTTCTTAAACTAAGGTGACTGATTTAACACCCACTTCAACCACTGCCTAAAAGAACTTATAGTATTCAAACGATTAATTCCAGTAGCACGGGTGGCAGCTAGTCCATCAACGGCGACTAATGCAGCATATTGCAAGCCCAAAAAACTATCAACGGCAGCATAAGGGCCACCTAAAGTAATAGCCCCAGCAGCATACATTTGACCTTTGCCACTACGCATTTCTACTAGTTCAAAATTGTTTGCTACAGTCAATCGCCCCAGATGATTGACAGGGAGATTGTAATGTTTCACTAAATCTGCTATCAGAGGATTGGCATCTACTTTAGCATCAAGTCCCGTAGCATCAACAATAAAATCAGCTAGCAATTTTATTTCCCCAAAGCTTTGCTCTCGGATACTGGTAATAGTTCGGTTTTGGGCATCTCGTTCTACATCCAAAACCTCACCGAAGGTAATTTGATACCAGCCTTCGCTGATACCCTGGGCAGTAATTTGCTGCCAGTCTTGGCGGTCGGCGGTGGTAGTTCCACCCCAGTCTGCTAATAAACGCTTGCGTTCATCGGGGGTGGCTTTTTCTAACATTGCCCGGAGTTCGCCGCCCCAACAGGCTTTTGGCCAGTTAAAGGGTTGAAATTCGTAATGATTTTTGACTAGGCGCTGGGTATTTTGAAATTTGTTGCCTTGAGGTTTAGGCGATCGCATTAAATGCAAAACTGCAATATTCCGATTTCGCTTTCTGGCTTCATAAATGCGCTGAATAATCCGCGAAGCCACAATTCCCCGCCCCCGAATCAATACCGTACCACCTTGTCGCTCTAGTTGCTCATAAACATGATCGTGGGCTTCATAAGCATTGACGACAGATTTAAAATCTTGATATTTTTCTCTATAAGCTTGCAAATCTGGAAGAAATTGAATTGCTGGATACCCAGTAGCTAAATGTAAATAACGAGTAACTAAAAAAGCATAATTTCCTGGGGCGCGAGAATAGGCCACGCAATATCTGCCATCATCAGTTTTGCGAATTGCCCTAACTCGTCCATAACGATAAATTTGATTCCAGCCAATGCGCTTCGCTTCCCGGTCTATGGAATCAAAGACATTACCCGCACGGGGTGTATAAGTTTCAGCAAATGTTGGTTCAGCAAACACTTGCCATAGGTACTTCAATGCTGAGTTTATCTGTCCCTTGCTGCAATCACGCCAAGCTTCGCGCAAGGCATAACTAGGCCAACCCCAAATATTATCAGGGCAAGAGTCAGAATTAGAACGCAGTCTTTCATATAAGGGAATTTGCGAATTCAAACAAAGGCGCTTGTAACGAGCATAAGGCTCTGCTTCCAATCCCAAAGCTACAATCTTGTCAGCACGCACACCACTAAGTCGCAGCAAATCAGCCCAAACAAAGCTACCCAATCCCGCCCCGATCGCTAGATAATCAGATTCATCTACTGATAGACCTGTAGCATGAAGCGCTTGGACGGCGACATTTTCCGATTGAAACGCTAGTGGCGGGAAATTACTTGCCAAGGGCGTTAGCGGCTGGGCTACAGGCAATGTGGGGTCTGGAAGATTGGTATTTGCGTTGAAGTGAATTGTTGAAGGGGGGCTGGTATCTGGTTCAGAGACGCTAGCACCAAATTTCACTGTGATTACATAAGGGCCAATTTGCAATGTATCGCCATTAGCCAAAACACTGCGTGTTTGTTGTTTACCGTTGACATATACACCGTTAACGCTGCCTTGGTCAATCACCACTAGCTGGTCTTGTTCCCAGTCAATTAGGGCATGGTAACGAGAAACCTCGTTACTGTTAAGCAGCATCCGAGAAACGCGCATTCCCCTAAGTTCGGCAGGTAAGCGAGGGAATTCTCGACCAAAAGCGATCGGTATATTCAACCTTGGTTCTCGCCGTTCTCCTGTCGCTGGTTCTTCCCAACTCAATTGAATTTGTAAGTCATTTGTCATTTGTCATTTGTCATTGGTCATTGGTCATTTGTCATTGGTCATTGGTCATTTGTCATTGGTCATTGGTCATTTGTCATTGGTCATTAGACTTGTTCAATGATTCCCCCTTGTTCCTAACTACCCGGTGCTACTAAAACACTCACAGCCGCAGCCAAAGATGTCCCACACCAATGACAACCAATTTGTAGATTCTCTCCTGGGGAAACTTTATGACATTTGGGGCATTCTAAACCATAAATTTTTAGCGCTGGTGCGGGAGGTGTTGGTGAATGGTGATGATGTCCGGGATGCGGTGGCATTAAAATTGTTGCTGGAATGCTGCCTGTGGAAACTTGAGTAACGTTGAGTTTTACTTGTCCTAAAGAGATATTAGTACCCTCTGTTAAAGGCATTTCACCTTGGACTAATTGCCGTCCATCGACAAGGGGGGGATTTTGCGATCGCAAATTTCTGATATAAAAGCGCTGTTGCTGGTGATGAAAAAAGATTTCAACGTGCAGACCAGATACAGTAGGATGACTCAAAATAATATCGCACCGTAGGGGATCGCGACCAATGCGGACAGTACCAGGATTTTGACTTGGCTGTTGTTCGTAAATGTTCTGAGTTTTATCTTGACCTGCATCGTGCCACTGTAAAGTTAGTGCGTTCATTGTTCTAACTTCGTAAATCGTATTTAGCTACTTCAACTTCCTTCTGTGCGATTCCTAACATGATTGAGCCGGTGGAAGCAAGTATTTAGAAAAAACTTCAACAAGCTTTATCTATCCGATGCTAATTTATCAGCGATGCGTGTAGTTTCTGGCAGCCGATATTTTGGCGTGCAGCGTAATACATAGTCAATTGCTGTAGGTAAACTAATGCGATGACCACTGGAGATGTAGAGAGGTTTTACCCCGGTGCGCGATCGCAAAACAGCCCCGACGGTTTCACCGTTATATATCAGTGGTTGGCTGCTGCCTTTGGTTTCTGCCAATTCCTCATACTTCCCTACCAACCTGGACTTAGCTACACCAATTGTTGGCATATCTATCAGTAACCCTAAATGGCTAGCTATACCTAATCTCCGGGGATGAGCAATTCCTTGACCATCACACAGGATGATATCTGGTGTTGTTTGAATTTTCTCCAGGGCATCGAGAACAGCTGGAATTTCCCGAAATGAGAGGAACCCAGGAACATAAGGAAAGGTAGTAGGGCGGTGTGCTAGGCTCGTCTCAATTACTTGTAAATCAGGAAAACTCAGTACTGCTACAGCCGCCCGGCTAATGGTTCCATCAGCTTCAAAACCCATATCCACTCCAGCAACGTACTGGATCGGTTCTTCTAGTTGATCCTCAGTAATTACTTGATCTCGCAGCTTTTCTTGGATAACTATGGCTTCTTCCAGCGTTGAAGGCCAAGCATGATCTCGATAAAACTTCATATTCAAAATGGGAATTAAATTGATTAATATTAATCCTGTTAATTTGGCAAGGGCAAAAACCGATGTTGATCCAGGGAAATATATTTTTTACAAAAGTCTGTGAAAGACTATCTTTATACTAAATATTTTACCCTAAGTTAGTTGATATTTTGCATCATAATGTTACTTAAGGCTGTTAAGAGGGAATTCTAAGAATATAAGCTTATTTTCCTAGATTTTCTCTTTTAGTGGTTATGACACAGCCGAATATTCTGGAACTTGCAAAACAGGGAGATGTAGATGCGATCGCATCTCTGATGAACCGCCACTTACACCCCAAAGGGATCGCTGCAAAAGTTGCCTTTCAAGATGCTTGGTTAGAGGTAACGCTAGAATCTGCCCAAGTACCAAATCAGCAAATTTTAGTTGCATTTATCCGCAAAGGTTTAACTGGTTTAGGGGCTGCATCTATTGAAAGCGTTAAAATTTATGGACAACAAACGGGTAAGAAGTTTCCAGCTTGGACTAAAGAGTTTAATCTAAGCATAGTAGAAGATGAATTAGCAACAGATAATGAGGAGTCTTCTAGTGAACCTCAATTTTTAACTATTTTTATTAATTTAAGTGGCGATACAGCGCGGGGATTAACAAACCAAGATTTTGAATCTATTGCTAATAAAATAAGCTCTGATATTTTATCATCTTGTACTGACGTTTTTATTCAAAAAGTAAGTATTAGTAATGGTAGCTCTGTGATTACAAAGGAACGTTAGTATTTAATTTTCCTGATCCAGAGGTTCAGAAAAAGAATCTAAAGTAGGGGCTTCTGCCAAAAATTCAATAAATCAAGGAAATTTTAAATATATAAATCTAAAAATTTTGGAGATGTTGCTTTTGCCTGTATGTGGGGAATCCTAAGATAGAGAATAATTTATCAGTTCTTCGCATCTATTGGTTATGAAACAGCCGAGTCTTCAGGAAGTTACTAAGCAAAAACTACAAAACTTTTATTGGCCTTTATGGTTTCCTTATCCTAGCTCTTGGTTAAAAGCATTAATTTTAAATCTATTTCTCAGCTTTATTATATTTATACTCAGTAATCCTGGAAAGGTAGGCTACCGTATCACATACTTGGTACAAAGCCCAGAATTATTTGCTATATTGACAATACTGTTAATCCTATCTCCAATTCCTATAATTTCTTTCACTCATCACTTCTTACACCTACTTATAAGTCATTTTATATCAGAAATCCAAGCACCAGAAATAGGTAGAACAAAAGGATTATTTCCAGGAATAATGAGTTGGTGGGAAGGATTGTATGCTTGGCTTGTAATTGCAATTTCTACACTGACAGCAGCTTTTTTATCGACAATGCTTTTGTCATTACTTAACATTAGTTACACCAAACTAGTTGAATACTACATAGAAATTGAAAATAAAATAATAGTAATATTTGGGCTGTTTTATATTTCTAGTGGGGCACTAACTTCTGGACTTTGGACTAAAAGGCTAGAGAAAAGCAGTCAGCAGTAACACTGACTGCCGTAAAGTCAATGAAAGTAATCG
>NZ_JAAGOG010000494.1:0-408 GCF_010747425.1 Nostoc sp. UIC 10630 | reverse complement strand
GATTTAGTGTTTGGAATAGCTTAAACTCCTGAGTTTTGAGAGGACAAAAGAATTCATTGCGATCGCTGGCAATTGCTCAAGAGCATTCCCTGTAGTCTATTCTGTATTAGGACAGACCTAGTGATGTTTCTTGATATTGCCAGATTTTTATTGGGAAAATTTATAACTTTGGGAATTTGGTACTGGGAAATAGATTTTCATGCTGCGTTGTGAATGCAGTTCAGGATATGGGGAGAGTTAAAGCGAGAAAGGCAGTAAAATTTCTGAGCTTGTTTGTGATTAGTGCAACTTTTTTTGTGGTAAGTGGCTATTGGACATCATCAGTCGTTATAGCATTACCGCCACCAGAAGATACACCAGAAGAAATATTACGGACAAAGATTATTATAGAAGCGCGATCGCCAATTG
>NZ_JAAGOG010000218.1:0-11692 GCF_010747425.1 Nostoc sp. UIC 10630 | reverse complement strand
TTCCCCATTCCCCATTCCCCACTATGTTTTTATATCTTTCCAAATTACTGCCACTATTTTTTTATCCACTAGGATTGGCCTGTGTAAGTTTGGTGATAGCATTAGTCACCTTGTGGAAACGACCGCGCACTGCGGCGATCGCAATTGCTTTTACCCTAACTTTATTGCTATTTTGTAGTAACGCTTGGATTGCTAAATCATTAGTGCGATCGCTAGAAAGGCAAAATCTGCCACTCGCCCAAATACCAGTTGCAGAAGCGATTGTGGTTTTGGGTGGCGCAACTAAATCAGCTTTTCCTCCAAGACCTACCGTTGATTTGAGTGAATCGGGCGATCGCGTGATTTATGCTGCACAACTATATCGCCAAAAAAGAGCGCCTATAATCATTCTAAGCGGGGGCCGCATTGATTGGCGTGGTGGCGGTTCACCAGAGTCGGCAGATATGGCAACAATACTCACATCTATTGGTATTCCATCTGAGGCAATTGTTCAGGAACCTGAATCTCTCAATACTTATCAAAATGCTGTAAATGTCCGAAAAATTTTAGAATCTCGTGGCATCAATCAAGTATTATTAGTTACTTCGGCAATGCACATGCCGCGATCGCTTAACATTTTTCAGCGTCAAGGAATTAATGTTATTCCTGCACCCACAGACTTTTTAGTTAGTCAGGGTGAACTGCAAGAACTTGGTGGCACTCCCAAAGCCGCTATACTAAATTTATTACCTGATACCGACAACTTGCACCAATTTACTAGCGCTTTAAAAGAGTACATTGGTTCTTTGATTTATCGTTTGCGTGGTTGGATTTAATAATGTTAGGAGTTGGGAATTATGAGTTATGAGTTATTAATTATAAAATGCCGTAATTGCCTAAATTCCAAAGTTTTAACTTCAAACTCTTAATGACAAATGACTAACTAAATTAACTTTATGTCTAAAAACTTACCTTATATTATGCCATCGCCTCAACCCCAAGTTGAGGAAGCTTTTGCTGCTTACCAAACAACTCACCAGTTCTACCACGAAGTTCGCTCAAGGTCAGAGTTTCAGCGTTATTGTGAGTGGTATTATGCAACAGCAGAGCAGAACCGCCAAGAGCTAAAAAGAATGCGCGGCGAACTGAATATTTTTCAGTGGTTTCGCCGCCGATAAGTGATTTAGATGACTTCTAACTCATTTTCACGTAAATGGGCTTTAAACTTTTTACTAAACTGGACTACAATCGGCAGATTAGCGCTGACTGGTCTGCCTTGCCATTGGGTGGCAATATTGACTACATCGCCTTCTATGCCTTTGATGTCAAAAGCCTGATTCCGATGTTCAGGATGATGATACACTACTACCGAATCTTTAACGCGGACGCGATCGCCAACTTTCATAACAACATTTACACCTAGCATTTGCTTTTCCACAAGTATCTGCTACAAAATATATGATTAAATCGGTTAAAATTCTATTTAATCAGCTATTTCTTGACGCTTCACAGGGGTGCGACGGCGCATTTAACCCTCTTCTGCGTCCAGGCACGTTTTAGCAATCCGTGCATAGTTTTCTAACGTTTTTGCTGCGTTAATAAATATTGCCCTCACCCTCCGTTTTGCCCCAAAAACAGGCAAACAAAAGAAAATAAAGCAATACTTCAGATGTGCTTAGTACTTTGGCAAGAGATATAACCCTTTTATCTTCAGGGTAACTGAAAGTTTTCGGGGCATTCTAGAACCCTTCATTTGTATGAGGGGTTTTAACATCTGGTCAGGAGAATATTTTACACAATTCCCGGAACAACAAGTTCACGACTTTACCGAAAAACTGGGTCTCAAGACCTGTTCTGACTTCGACAGGTTCGAATTTTCGTTAGAAAATTGGGTATAATTTTTCGAAAACACCGTATGGATAATTAATGAATTGCCCGTAAATTAGAATAAATTGCTCAATTATATAGAGATACGCTTAAGGCTAATATCAACTTCATCATAAGTAAGTGGGCATAAATAATTGTCGTTGGGATAAGGCAATAGGCAATAAGTACAAGGGTTTTAGCCTAGTTTATTTTTTTACATAGTTTTATTTTATTGTGCCAACTTACTTAAAATTAGTTGTCAAAGCTCAAAATGTGCCCTGAATAGTTCCGCCATCTACTTGCAGCATGACTCCATTCACAAAGGATGCAGCTGGTGAACTCAGAAATACAGCGACATTTGCAAACTCTTCTGGTTTCCCCATACGTCCTAAAGGAACTGTTACATTGACTCTAGCCATTTCTGCTTCTTTTGTTTCACCACTTTTAGCAATCCGCGCATTGATTAATTCTTCCACCCGTTCTGTATATGTCCAGCCTGGTAGAATGCTGTTGACGCGAATTTTATCGCTACCTAGTTCTTGGCTGAGAGTTTTAGTTAAACCAATCACTGCTAATCGAATGGAATTAGACAAAACGAGATTTTGGACTGGTTGTTTAGTTGAGGTTGAGGTGATGGTCAGAATCGCTGGTGCGGTAGATTGCCGTAAGTGAGGTAAAGCGGACTTTACCAAACGTACCGCACTCAGCAAAGTCAAATTGATCGAAGTTTCCCAAGTTGCCAAATCGATATCGTCAAAAGTACCTGCGGGTGGGCCTCCGGCGTTGGTAACGAGGATATCCAACCCGCCGAATTTCTCTACTGTGGCATTAATTACCCGCTCAATATCTCCTTGATTGGTAACATCGGCACGCAGAGATAGCACTTCTGTACCTGTTTCGCTTGCAATTTCCGCAGCAGTTGTGTCAATTAACTCACTACGGGCGCAGATGGCAACTTTTGCTCCTTCACGGGCAAATTGCCTCGCTGTAGCTTTGCCCAAACCTTTACTAGCAGCAGTTACTAAGGCGACTTTGCCACGGAGTTGCAAATCCATAATCTTGATTTTTGTTGTTTACAGTAGCTTGAAGCCAAGGTGATTGAGAGCTTCCCGCAAGCGATCGCGTCCTCTCAATGACTCAACAGTTGCGATCCTTTGGGCTGAGTGTTCTGACCAATCACCAGGGACATTCATCTTTTGTTCAGTATAGAATTCTTTGATGATGTCGTTGTAGTGAGCGATCGCTTCTTCTTGCTCTGCCAATTTATAAGTTTCACGGTGCAACACGGCTGACTGAGGCAATCGTGGCTTAATCGCTGCTTCTACTTCAGGATTTGGATAGCCTACACACAGCCCAAATACAGCATAAACAGAGGAGGGTAAATTCAATATCTCTGCTACCTCTTGGGGGCGGTTTCTGATTCCGCCGATATACACTGTTCCTAAACCGAGTGACTCAGCTGCAACTGCTGCATTTTGCGCCGCCAAAGTTGCATCGATTGTTGCCATCACAAACATTTCCAAGTATTCCAGCGCATCATGAGATATGCCGCGACTGTCAGCAACGTAACTTAGACGCGCCAAGTCTGCCAACCAAACCAAGAATAAAGGAACCTGCTTAATATGTGCTTGGTTTCCTGCTAATTTAGATAATTCTTCTTTGCGTTCTGGATCTTCAACTGCTACCACACTCCAGGTTTGTAAATTAGAGGAAGTAGATGCAGATTGGGCGGCTGCAATTAACAACTCCAGAGTTCCTGCTGGTAAAGGATCGGATAGATAAGACCGGATGGAACGATGAGATAATAGTGCCGTCAGAGAATCATTCCATTCAATTTCGGGATTGAAGGGAATTTCACCGTAGCGCGATCGCAGTAGTTCTATAGGATTAGTCATAATCAACTCTCAAATTTTCCGATATTTGATAAAAGAAAGGCAGAAGGCAGGAGGCAGGGGGCAGAAGGAAGAAAAAGGTACAAACCTTGCACGCCACTTGCTCATCTTGACTACGAGCCAAGACCGCAGTGGCTCCCCTTGTGGGCAAAAAAATTAAAAACATTCTTTGCGTTAGGAAGCGGCACGAAGTGCGATGCGTCGCACAAGAAAAGATGTGTCCTTGTTCAAACCTCTCCCATAAAGGGAAGAGGTTTCCCTCCTGCCTCTTGCCTCCTGCCTTCTGCCTTGCCGCCTTTAGCGGCCTTGATATTTTATTACTAACACCAATTCCATCCATAGAGGCATACATCTACACATGGCTATGCCTCTACAGTAAATTCATGATTCTGGTCTAAATCTTTGGTGAGAATGCAGCATATTGCTCTTGCGTTAGCACTCCATCTTTGACATTAACTTGTTTAGGAATCAGCTTCAACTGATAATATGTATCAGCAACCTTTTGTTGTAAAGCTATCAGATTATTATCAATTGGCACAATTCCAAAAGTTCGCCTATTAGTAGCTTTTCTCATTGTTGCTATGTCAATTGCTAGCACAGATGATAGAGTTTGTGCTACCTCTTCTCGATGCTGTTTAGACCATTCTTCTAGGCTTTGAATTTCTTCTAAAACTGCCTTGACAGTTCGGGGATTTTCAGTGACAAATTTACGGGTTCCCAAATAATATCCTCCCTGTTTATTAATTCCTGTCCCATCAATCAGAACTCTGGCTTTCGTTGCCTCTTGAGCGGCTGCATAGAAAGGGTCCCAAATTACCCACGCATCTATACTACCCTTGACAAATGCAGCGCGGGCATCAGCAGGCGGCAAATATTTAGGCTCAATGTCTGTATATTTTAATCCTGCTTTTTCTAAAGCTTGAACTAACAATAAGTGGGCACTAGAACCCTTTTGAAAAGCAACTTTTTTACCTTTCAATTCAGTAAGTTTTTGAATTGAGGAATTCTGGGGAACAAGAATTGCTGAACCAGCAGGACTAGAAGCAATACCAGCGACGTAAGTTAATGATGCTCCTGCTGCTTGGGCAAATATTGGCGGTGATTCTCCTACGTGTCCAAAATCAATACTACCCACATTCATGGCTTCTAGTAATTGTGGCCCCGCCGGAAATTCGATCCATTCTACAGATATTCCATTTGGTGACAAACGCTTTTCTAAGACACCTTTGTTTCTCAGCAATATATTCGATTTTTGATAGCCAAATCTTACTACTGTGGCTTTAGTGGAAGCAGAATTATTAACAGATGTCGCACTAGGATTAGAAGAACTAACAGTCGATGGCGATGAACAGGCAGCAAATAGTACGCTCAGACACAGCCCTGTAACAAAAGCCCCCGTCATTGGCAAAGGAGAAGAAAAGAATAATTTGTGCTGATTATTAAATGGGATATTCCTGATTTTTACCAACGATATCCACTTGGCAATGAAACGGCGAAAGATTAGGTTAATCATCAAAATGATTTCTCTGAGCTATATGAATACTATAAACTTATAGGTTTACCGGAGTATATAAATAATTTCAGGAAAATTTGACCAACTTTTGGTCGAGGTGACAAGCATTGTGTTGGACGATGTTTTAAATCCCGTCCAACACCCAATACGGTTCGGTTAAGCCAAGAGACACGATCTATCGCCGTCTCTACAAAGGACTGATTATTGTAAAAACGGCGATTTATCGCGTCTTTATGATCTAGGGCGTATCATCAAAAAAGCTTATCCGAACCGTATTAGATCCAACACCTGCCCTGTTGCCTGTTGCTTTAATAAAAAGAATGGAAAGTGGAAAAACTAATACTTCCTTACTTATTATCCTAGTATCAAAAAATATATTACTAATTCAGCAAATCAGGTTCTTCACGTACAATTCTGTCGTAAAGGGGCTGGAAACTGAACCACCCACTGATACGTGACCCCACTTGAGTTTGTGTTAAACGGGCTGTTTCGTGTTTGATAATAGTAGGTCTACCGGCAGCTTCTGCCAGCAGTTGAGCTTGGCACGATCGCTCTAAACTAATGTACCAAAAGGCAGCTTCATCTACCGTCTGTCCCACAGTTAAAATGCTGTGGTTACGGAGAATTATTGCTTTCTTGTCCCCCAAGGTTTGCGCCAGTCGTTGACCTTCAGAAGTTTCTAAAACCACACCGGTGAAATCGTCAAACAGGGCATGATCTTCGTAAAAAGCACAAGAATCTTGAGTCAAAGGGTCAAGGAGACGACCTAAACTAGACCAGGCTTTACCATAAATTGAATGAGCATGAGCCGCCGCGATGACATCAGGTCGAGCTTCATGAATCTGAGAATGGATGGCGAAAGCAGCTCGATTCACTTCAGCATCGCCTTTAACCACTTCACCTTCTCTGTTAACTAAGAGCAGGTCAGAAACTCGGATATGACCGAAATATGTTCCTAATGGATTGACCCAAAAATGGTCTGTAAATTCTGGATCGCGAGCCGTAATATGGCCTGCGATTCCTTCGCTGAAACCAAATTTACCGAATAGGCGAAAGGCTGCGGCTAGGCGTTGCTTGCGGTGCAGGCGTTCGTCTTCAACTCGCTCGAATACAGGGACTTGTGGTCTACTATACCTAGACATGTTCTTTTTCCTCTTTACAGGGAGCGTTGGAATATCCAGAGCGAAAGGATTTGACGCTATGAGATTCTGGGATGAACTGGTGACGCAAGATACAACCAGTATCATTACCCAAAATATGAATAGATACAGATGCGCTCTGGGATGTAGTTTTGACGGCGTGGATATCACCGTCTGGGGGGAGAAGGCGGTAGATATCGCCTGGTTGAAGCGATCGCACTTCAGTTACTTGTAATTGTGCCTGTCCTTCAGTGTCGCCGTTATCTACACGACGGTAGACTGTTTCTTCTTGATTGCCTTTGTATAAACCAATCAATCCCCAGGCTAAATGATCGTGGACGGGAGTCGTAGAACCTGGGGGAATCACCAAACTGAAGACTGACAGAGAACGATCTTTGGCGCGATAAAGTAGCCACTGACCTATACCACCACCCATCTTGCTTTCAGGATTAATTTGGGCAAACTTTTCAGATAGCCATTCCTGTTGGGCAAGTAGTTCTTGAAAATAGGGTTCTAATCTAGCGAGAGTTTGTGTGCGATCGCTAGCAGTGATAGCGCTAATTTCCCGCACTGTTGCTACAAAGGATCGTAGTTCCTGACTCTCAATAAACCATTGGTCTTCTGGCAATGGTTCTAAGATAGTGTGGTTCGTCATCTATAAACTCCTCACTTGGGGAGGCGACTAAGATTAACTAATTCGTAATTCGTAATTAAATTACGAATTACGTTAGCGTAGCGGGGCGCAGCCTATTACGAATTACGAATTATTTTAATACTAGGGTGAATTTTGAAGCCAAGTTGCTCAAGTTTTAAATTAGATAAAGACTCCTTCAGAATAATAGTAAAGGGATATCGCTGAAACACAGTAGCTTTACCTTGTGACAATAGCAGCCTAGCATGACTGATGCGTACTGGATACAATGGTTCTTGATTGGCATCGAGAATGAATACTTTAGTCATACAATTTTGAAATAATCAAATTATTTACAGCAGCTTTCAGGTATTTGAGTGTTGAATAGCGGGTAGTTAAATTGCTTGAAAATACTCTGTGTAACTTGGGTTTTCAAACACTAAGATTTTATCCCAAGCTCTACTAAGCAATGACAGCTGCTTGTCGCTCGCGCCGTTGCACTTCTGCCCGGACTAAGGGAATCACATCACGACCGTAAGCGATCGCATCTTCTAATGGATCAAATCCTCGAATCAATAGAGTAGTTACCCCCGCATCATAGTAATCCACAAGGGACTCTGCTACTTGCTCCGGCGTACCAACGAGGGCAGTAGTATTACCATAAGCACCAGTAGCGGCAGCAATTGGAGTCCACAAGCGCTTATCAAAAATTTCGCTTTCTTGGGCAAACTGTAATAAACGACTGGAACCCACTGCTTGCGGGCGTGCTGAATTCAAGCTGGGAGCTATCGGCGGTTGATTGTCTGTTTTTGCCGCTCGAATTTCTTTAACACGCGACAGAATTGAATGTGCCCGTTGCCAAGCCTTTTCCTCTGTATCACCCAAGATTGGCCGCAAAGATACACTGAACCGTGGCGATCGCCCCTGTGGTGTTACAGCTTTTACTTCACGTATTCGTTCTTTGATTGCTGCAATCGGTTCTCCCCACATCGCGTATACATCACTGTGCTTTGCACCCACAGGTACTGCTGCACCAGAAGCACCTCCAAAGTACACAGGTATATGGGGCTGTTGCAGAGGCTTCACATCTGAGTAAGCATCTTTCACCCGATAGAATTCGCCCTCATAATCGAAGGGAGTTTCACTTACCCACACTCGACGTACAATGTCAAGATATTCATCTGTACGGCGATAGCGAGTATCATGGTCAAGCCAATCACCATCGCGTTGTTGTTCAGCATCGCTACCACCTGTAATAATGTGTACGGCGATGCGACCATTAGTAAAATGATCCAAAGTTGCTGTCTTGCGTGCAAAGAGCGTAGGAGCCACGAAACCAGGGCGATGAGCGATTAAAAACTTCAACCGTTCTGTTGCAGCCGCCGCAAATGATGCCACAGTTAAGCTATCAGGGCCAGTTGAACCATAACCAACCAGTACGCGATCAAAGCCACCATCTTCATGTGCTTGAGCAAATTTGCGAACATAAGCGGCATCTATGGAACCTCCAGTGATTGCAACTCTTGGCCCATCTAACTCAGATATCTGTCGTGTTCCAATCATTCCAATAAATTCAATTGGCATGGTGCATCTCTTTTTACATTGGGAATTGGGAATTGTTCTCCATTTATCTTTTCTACTTAAATAGTTGGAGGTAAGAAGACATAGTGAAATTTCTGTTTCGGAATATTCTTTTTTCCAATACTTTTAATAACAGATCCTTGCCTGCACCAGCTAGATTAACAGCAAATTTTTTACATACAAATAGAGCAGGTTTACTCATAGAGGAATCGCTATGCATTGATCCGGATAGCGCTAATTAATAAGCTATGAAGGTATTTGATTGAGTGTTGTGGCAATAAAAATAATAACTTTTTGAACTGGGCCAACAACTTTTTTTTACTCCTTTGATTAAAGAAAAGATAAGAATGAGAGTCTAAAAGTAAACTCCAGCACTCTCGTTCTTACCACTCACTAGGGATTTTCAAGGATAGATCAGGCAATCTTGTGAAGTAATCTCACAATAATTCGTTGGATAGGTTTATTGTGCAGTTTTTTAGCTGTGATATTAATTTCCGTAAGTACGGCAAATCGGTCGGATAACCGTTGAATTAACTACAAGCAAAAATTATCACATACAAATTAAAAAAGCAATGGGCTAGCCCTTTCAAAGTGAGTAAAAATTTTGGTCAATAAATTCCTCTTTAAGCTCTATACTCTGTGTCCTCTGCGCCTCTGCGGTTTAAAAGTATTTTTTTAACCACAGAGGCGCTGAGAGCGCTGAGAAAAGATAAGAGATTTTACTAGTCACCTTGAAAGGGCTACTGTTAGGGCAGACAAAGCTATACTTTGATTCTTGGGAGTTCCGTCAAAAGGGTGTAATCGCTTTTAAATACAAGGTTTTTTTTAACTGTGGATGCTCAAAATGAAGTTCTCTAGCGTGTAGATGTAAGCGACTGGTAACTGCATCGCATCCATAAAGGCGATCGCCTAAAATAGTTATCCCAAGTCCTCGCACATCAGCCGCATGAACCCTCAATTGATGGGTGCGTCCTGTTAGTGGCGTAAATTCTACGCGGGTGTAATCTTGTTCTCTTGCCATTACTTGGAAGTTTGTCAAGCTGGGTTTACCGTTTTGCCAATCAACTTTTTGATAAGGGCGATTTTCAGGATCTCCCCACAATGGCAAGTCAATTACACCTTGGTCAGCGATCGCAACACCGGAAAGTATTGCTTCATAAACCTTGTGAACCTGGCGTTGCTGAAACTGCTGGCTGAGTTGCCGATGAGTTTGGCGATCGCGTGCTAACAACAAAACCCCAGAAGTTTCCTGATCTAGGCGATGCACAGATGCAAGCGCCATCCCATCGGGTAACAGATGACGTAAGCGACTCAAAACACTATCTTGGCGATCGCGATAACGCCCAGGTACCGAAAGTAATCCAGCAGGTTTGTTTACAGCAATTAACCATTCGTCTTCATAAATAATGGGTAAAGTGACATCTCCCCCTTCCCTGGTAGGGAAGGGGGCTGGGGGGTTAGGTCTTAACCCTGAGAGCAAAAACCCCATCAATGGCTGACATCGTTCGATACACGCGCCATAAAATTCTCCCGGAATTTTGTCCTGATTTGCTGAAGATGCACCCCACCAAAACTCTGCCATTGCTAGTGGTTTTAAATTATGTGTTGCCGCATAATGCAGTAACTTTGGGGCGCAACAATCACCTGTGCCAGTGGGCGAACCTCCCGGCATCAATTGCTGTAATGATAGCGATCGCCCGGAAAAATTAGTCAGGCTGTAGCTAGCCTGCATCTGAGCTTGTAATTGACGCGATAGGGCTTTCCGCTGTTGTTTCAGTTCGCTAATTCGCGCATCCGTTGCTGCAATTAACTGCTGGAGAGGTTGTAATACTTCATTTTGCTGGCGTTTAAGTTGTCGTCGCTCAATTCCTTGCTGACGACTTTCTTCGTCGAGTTGTTCAATGGCGATCGCGAGTGCTTCTGGAGTGAGCGTATTGCAGATTTGTTTACGTTTTTCCTGTCGTTGGTGTTTGCAATGACGATGGCGATCGCTCATTGCTTGCAACTGTCGCTCAAATTCATCAGATAGGGTTTCATACTGCTGACGTTCGGTTAGTTGCTTCAAACAAAGAATTTCCTGTTTGATCTTATCCAACTCAGCTAAAGTGCGGGCTTCCTCTAAAGCAACTTCGTCTCGTCCTGGAATTGGTGGAACCCAACCTGCAACCAAATTGCAACCATTCAAAAGACCGGAAAAGGCTTTCAGTACCCGTTGTTCGCCATTAGGCAGTTCAACCAAAAGTATTCCATACATCTTACCTTCACGAGAATAACAGTCATTGTTGGTAAGTTGTTGCATGAGTCCGTGAGCGATCGCTTCAGACATTGAGGTGCGGGGTAATCTTAAGCGATGTCTACGACTGGCTACGCCTACGCCAGTTTCAAGACAACGCCCTTCGTACCAATAACTCGGAGATAAATCGCTGACAGCAAAATCGCAGTCGATGAAATCTGAAAGTGTGTGCAGAACTACCATACAGCGTTTATAGGAGACCTTTAACTAGCAAAGACAAAATTTATATTTAATTTTGAGAAGTCAACGGTAAGAAACTTGTTATTATCCAAATTTAACGAAGGAATCAATGTAGACAGTTTACTAGTTACATCAGATAATTGATCAATTACACTATCAGGAACATTGCTTATGTAGATATCAGAAGCACCACCGAATATTGTCTCTAATTGTACTGGAGATAGCCCGTGCAGAAATATTTCTATATCAATAGAACGTAAGTCAGAAATTACTATTTTAGCCATTGCATTACTTTTTTGAATCAGATTTTTTTTGATTTCAACATTGCAAATTGTTCTCTGATTATTTACCAGCAGTCAGAGTTCAACAATCATTAATTTAGTCAAAAATCCTCTTGTTTCGGTACATCTTGTTTTTTGAGGAGTTGGTTTGACTCTTCAATTTTTACACTATCAACTATACTTTCAATAGTTCTTGCATGAAGCTTTTATGTTGAAAAAATATTTTATATAAAGATTTAATAAAAAAATTAGCTGTATGTATAAATTTTCAGGACATAATCAAATTAGTTTTGTCTTAAAATTAACTGTCAAAAGTGAGATATTTAAACTTATATAG
>NZ_JAAGOG010000217.1:0-11906 GCF_010747425.1 Nostoc sp. UIC 10630 | reverse complement strand
TCTGACTCTGGGATAGAAGCGTAAAATGCTTCAGATGCATCATTTGCCAAGGCAAAGAGTAGTTTAGTTTGGCTTCTAGTAAGTTCTGGTTTTAGTTCTAGGAGTTTAGCTCCTTGTATAGTCATCCCCGCCTTGAGGTTGTGGTCAGTCACCGATTGTTGGCTAACTGTCCCCAGGTTGCGGTAAGCGGGTTTTCCATCTGACCCAACCTCGCCATCTATCTGTGCAACTGCTAATAATTTATGGGGGCGTTCACTGTTTGTAAATTTAATTTCATCCAGGCGAATATTAAGTGTCTGGGCTTTCCAGATTAGGGGATGCCCGTAGCGGGTGAGGTTGGTAATTTCGAGTTGCGTTCCTGAATTCGTTTGAATAATTGCGCTAGAGCCAGACTCTGTTTCTCGCCGCCTTGAGGCACGAACCGCAGCATTGAACTTCAGATCAAATTCGTATTTGGCGGCGATCGCTGCAAATTTCTGCTGTGGTGTAAATTCTACTCCTTTGAATAAGTCTTTAAACTGGACGATGGGACGCGATTCTAACTGTGATTCTTGGAAATATTTATTAGTTTGGCTAATCAATAATTCTACTGGTGAGTAGCCCTTTGGTGTTATCCCCGTGTTTAAATAAACTGACGAAGATTTCTTATCTTTAATATAATTAACATCACGATACAAGTAGCGGCTGTTTTCCCGGATTTTATCCATCTCCGGTTTTTTAGCACTTTTGAATAAATCAACCGCTATTTGGTTTTGATAACATCCCTCACCAATCATTTCCCGGTACATCAGGCGGTTAACATCCATTGCCTGCTGAATAATCTCTGGAGTTCTGTTAGGATTCTCTGCTAAAGCTACAACAGATTGCATGAAGGGTTTGTACTCTGCTCTAATTGGTTTGGGCTTCTGGTCATCTTCCTGTTCAAATAAACTTTGATAATGGCTAGATACTTGCTCTAAATATTCTGATTTTTGTTCTAAAGTACCGTAAGTCCTTAGTACCTCAATTTCTGATTCTAATGCTTCCAGTGCCGTCACTTGATTGTTGATTATGCCCACACTAATGCTATCGCTCATGTGGATAGCTATTTTTTCAAATGGGGGCTGGCTTCCATTTTCCGAATAAAATGATTGTTTCTTTTCTTTAACAGTAGGCCGATAAGCATTTTCAGGCTGGTTTCTGTACTCGGCTTCGGCTGTGAAGTTTGGATATTGAAGTGCAAGTGCTACGCCAATACAGTCACCGTCGAAATCACGCGCTTGCCGTTCTGATTCGGTTTCGGCTGGGTCGATAAAATCAACATCAATCCCTTGCACTTCTAGCTGTGCAATTCTTTGCTGTATGCGCTTGTGGTCTTCGTCATTAACTACAATTACACCTTTGATGTCTTTACCGTCTGGTCCCAGTCGATCCTCAACATATTTGTTATTAGAAACACATAACCCATTGGAATTAAGGAAAGGAGAACGATAATTAAGAATTTTTTCTTGCTCGTCAAACCAGGGAACGCAGATTTCACCGTTTTTTAAGTCTTTGGATGGAATAATCATCCCCCGATCAAAAGTCAAAGTTTTCCCAATGGCAATATCTCGCCACTCACTTTGAACAAAACGGCTCAACTCCTGCTTTACTTTCTCTGTTTCTAAAAGCTGTTGATGCCCAAGCAAATCGGCTTTAATGAGTTTGTACATGAACAAGTCATCTTTAGTAGTCTCGTCATCCAATTCATCATCTGTATCTAAATCATCATTTGTCCCTAAGTTTTTGACATCTGTTTCTTGATTGATAATGTCTGATGTTTTTAATTTATTTTGGCTCAATGATTCTTTACGTTTTTCGTATCTTTCGCAATAGTAAGCAGAAACGTTTCTAGGATCATCTTCAATAGAGGCTAATCTTTGAGCAAGTAACTCTAGTTCTTCGGCAAAATCTTTAATTCCTTGGGGGAAAGATGCCAGCAGTTGGGAGATAGACATCTGTCCTTGTTGAGATTGCCCTTTTTCAGCTAACCAAATATTTTGCTGATATAATCCTGGTTGAATTTGAGGTTTAGTGGGGCCTTCTGGTCTATCCTTATCTGTTCCCTTAAAACTACTTACGGGGAGAATTATGTCTATTTTTGGTTCATTGTTCGGGTCTGCATACTTTATATCATCTAGTTTGTATGGTCGGAGTGTTCCTTTGCCAAAACGATATTTAGTAGTATCGTCTCCAACTCCATCCACCCAACCAAATCGATGCTGAATTACACGATATCTTTTATCTGCTTGGGATTCTCTTAAGGTTACTTTGTCATAAAGTTGTGTTGAAATCTGCCCATAACAGTCACCAACTAATTTATATGCCAAATCATTTGATAATATCCCTCCATTTTCACCCCTGTTATCAGTAGAATCATCTACTACCAGAATGTTTAGCTTTTCGTAAATCGCATTTTTACAAGCACCAAGGAAGATGGAACCATAAGCACCTCGGTCTTTACTATCTGGACAAATTTTTTGAATCGTTTCTAAGCATTCTTTTCCTCCATAAAGTAAGCGAGTTTTTGAAGATAATAGTAAAATGTGTCCATCTGGATGATTTTTTAACTCTTTGTCTGTACTGTATTCATCTGAATGTCCAAAGGAGAATTTTTTATCAGGAAAGTAAAATTCCAGTAAAGTATTACTGAGATTTTCAGTTAAAATAGTTTGGCGCTCATCTGTATAAATCCATTGATTGAGCCTGGGATCAAAATGTTTAATTTCCAGAGTCATGGTTTTCAGAAGTTAATAAAAATTAGTTAATATTTTGAGAGGTTTGTATGTCGAGAATTAAGCGTTGGATAAATATGCATAAGAAAGAATTCAATACAGATGGAACTTTAAAAGATGAAGCTCGGCAAAAAATGTTATCTCTTGGCGAACATCCAGGAGCAATTGATAGTTATGCTCGTAGGTTAAAAGCAACATTCGACGAATGGAAGCACCTGGACGAGACTGATCCAGAACCGTGGCCAATCTACACAGCTTACGATTTCTTCACTGAACAAGAAAAAAAGGAATTTAACCCAGATGGTTCTCTCAGACCTGAATATGTAGAATATGCTCAGAAAATTGGTATCAGTGAAAGTGCCCTGGAACAACTTGAGTGGCGTAAGAAAATGGAGGTGGATCATTATAATAAAATGTCTGCCTCACACGTAGAACAAGGCATCAACTTTGGTGAATGGTTGATGGAAGGGAGGATTGAAGATAGCAGAACATACGTCCAACGTCGGCAGCAGATGGAACAAGACCTGCGGAACTTTGAGCCGGAAGACAGCTTGCCTTTCGACAAGGACACAGCATATTAAAGTAGGTGAGGTTAGGCTGTAAAGAAAGTTTTTATCCATCAAATACAGTGATTTTATCTGAATATGTGAAAAAAGCGATACCTACGGCGGTTACGCATCGTTAAGTAAAGCAGCGATCACAGTTTCATAAATTGCGATCGCCTGTTGATAAGTTTCTAACGGCTCTTGCTCCTGCATAAAACTAATCCGCTACTGGATATTAAGGTTTGCTTGTCACATAGCTCTTTGATAAAAGCATCAATCGCTTTCGCTGCTGAGGACTATCTAGACTTTCTGGAATGCAACTCAGAGCAATACAAAACATACTTGAAAACCTGACTAAAAATACAGCTCTCTAATGGCTTCAAAAGCTTGTAGGGAATGACTTATACCTGAATAAAAAATTTGCTTAGAGGAGAATTAACAGTATTTTCTCCTCTAATAAATTAATTATCTGCGCCGTTTAGGTTTACTCTTATTGCGCTCATACTCAGCAATAATATCCTTGGTCTGTTGTGGAAAAATCACACTTTTATTGTTAAATCGCATTTGGTATACCAGATAACAGGGACTTTTGCGATCAGGACAGGAAAGATTTGTTGGCAGATTAATGATTGTTACTCCTGCAAAAGTCGCAGAAGCTAACATGGCAGAGCCAAAAAAGAAAATACCAGAGCGGCCAGAAGCGACCCAACCACCGAGCCAAAAAACAAGTCCTTTGAACTGTTCAAAGCGTTTTTGACGAAGTTTTTGACGTTCTAGTTGTGCTTCGTTCCAAGCTTGCAGTTTTTCCAGCTTGTGGGCAGCTAATTTATTGGCTTTAGCATCGGAGGCTTTTTCGACTTGAATATCAATAATGCGTTCTTTGGCTGCAATTTCTTGTTTTAATCGGTATTCATTCCATTCTTGGATACGTTGGGCGACAGCATCGGCATTGGCGAAGAAGGCAATGAGGGTGTCGTCTCCCAATTCATTCCAGATAACTGTGCCCTCTGTTGCTTTTTTTGGGCAATTCGAGCCATGATTCTTTCTTCTAATTGAGCGAAGAGGTTATTTTCAGAATCGCTCTGTTGTAATTTCAGTGCAACATTTTTCAGGTAAAGTGATTGAACTAAGCCAGTTATTTCTTCAGCTTCGGCGGCAGTAATCCTATCAATAAGATTAGATAAATCATCTCTGGCAGCTACAGCTTTTTCACTAACATTCTCAATCACTGCATCTAATTTTAGTTGCGGAGAAATCCCAGACTCATTTAGAGCAGCTAACTCAGATGCAACTTCTTCAAAGGATTTGTTTTGCTCTTTTATTGATTTGTAGGTTTCAAGAAAGCGTTCGCACTCATCTGGGCTATACTCATCTTGCTCAGATAGTCCGCAGACTTGGAGAATTAATAAAGCCTGAGAAAGTGCGATTTTATAGCCTCTTTCACGAGCAATTACTAGTAATTCAGTGATATCTAATGGTGATTGGGCTTTTTTTCCTTGTTTTTTCCCTCCATTCTTCGTTGACGACGAGGAATTGCCCTGAGTTTCTGACAGTGCATTGTCAACAATTGGAGATAATAGAGCCATTACTTCCTCATCATTTCCACCCTGCTCAATTAAGGTGCGACATTCACGAAACCTGTCTGCATCATTCTCGGTATACAACTCTTTTTCAGGTATCCCACTCAAGCGTAAAGTCTGGCTAATTTCTGATGGTGAGAGGTTGTTGAAAAGTTCTTGTGGTTGATACATAATTATCAATTTCTATTTAGATAAAGTTGAAAAAGGATTTAACCAGTCAACTTTTAACTGTCTTTGTTCTGTTGGGGGAATATTGGATGGTTCTGTTGGGGAAATCTTAGATGTTTCTGTTGGGGGAATATTGGATGGAAGGGAAAGTGATGAAAGTGAATTTCTTTCTACTGCAATCATCGTGGCTGCCTGAGACGGGATTTCTCCCAGCAGTCCCATCAGATATGAAGAGTGAAGTTGAAGGCGGTAAAGACAAGCACGAATGTGTGGTTCTAAATCTACGGGTTGCTCTTGGGCTTGATAGGCTAAAGGAAGCCAATAGCTGCTAATAGCAATTATCACCATATCTTTTGCAGGATAAAGAGTATTTCTCGAGTTTAAATACTTAAACAGCATTGCTTCGGAGCTATCAGTCTTAACTCTACTTCGTAAGCGAAACTCAACATCTGAAAACATTACTAATATTCCTTTAAAACGAGCAAATTACTAGAACGCACGATGGTTTGAAATAGCTGATGTAGCGTTTTGATAACGGAATAATCCGTATACATCCGTGAAACGTAAGCACAACGCATCTTTTTTAATCGGCAGGTTAAAAGCCAAGCGCACATCCTCTTCTAATTCTGCCGCCCATGAAATCTCGGTATAAGTAAATAAGTTTTTCAACTCAGCAACTAAATATTCCGATGTTCCCCCACCAATAATTACTTGCTGAATATCAACAGGAATATTCATACTCAGCCAAATAGATACTTTATTCCAGTATTCTTTCCGAGACAACTCCGCTACTTCAACAATTTGTGCTACTTCCTCTGCTTTAAACTCAGCATTCTTACTCCGAGCCAAGGTGTTAAAGTATCTCGGTTTTAACGCTGAACCTGATAGATGAACAGCCTTTAACAAATCATGTAAGTTCTGTCCTGATGTTCGGCTTTTGATTCTCTCCAGCATCCAGGCTAAACCCAAACCTTCTGTTTTTCCAGTTGATATACCCCGCTCAAAGATTACGGCTGATATATCCCGAAAACCCAGCATCACCACAGCAATGTTCACTTTATTAAAGTCTGTGCCGAGTTTTTTACTTCGCGTCAATACCAGTCCCCCACCCTCCGGCAAACACTGAAAGCTGATCAGATTTACACAAAATTGTTGACCTCGAAAGCTAAAGCTAGACAGTGCCTTGGTTAAACCCATCTCCAATCTTTCCCTGTCTTCCCACTCCCCATAAGGCAACAGCAGTCCCAACGATAAATCAAGGTTGGACTTCAATCCTTCTCTAATCGCTATTGCCCCCACTGCTGCTAAAGTTTTTGGAATCGCGTTCTCATACTTGAGTTCTAAAAAATTGATTCGCGCTTCAAAATACTTTTGGGCCAAAAACCCAACCGCATAATACTCTCCGTTGTACTCTATCCAAGCCTCATTCTCTGGATTCGGCCGATTAATTTGCCCAGACTCATATAAAGAGAGCGAGTCTCTAGAAATCTTAACTAACTCTGGCTCCATACACAGCAATTCTGGTTTAGAAGACATCTTCTCCAGAACACGATAAACCATCTTCGTCATTGAAGTTCCTGGATCAAGGCTCAACATTAAATCCACAAAAAATTTCCCCTATTTTTCACTCTTTATCAAGAATTATTCCTAAAAGGCTAAAGCGCATATACCGTAATGATTTCAGCATTTGTAAATAAAAATTATGAATCATTACAATTGCACTTTTATTTCACTGATTTGTGCATATTACGTAAAATCGCCTAAGTTTCCAATCCTCACTAATTCTCATCAATTTATCCCAATATATCCCAATGTTCCACTCCACAAATTAAAATTCATCGCTGATGTTATTACATATTAAACATCATCTAATAAGCAATTATCATTAGCTTAATAAAACCCAATAGTTCCCGGAAGTTCCCGGAAGTTCTCGGAAGTCACCCGATTTATTCCCATGTTCTCCTACTAATTTTAAACATGTTTTAGAGGGCACAAGCCATACAATCCATCTTTTTCTGACGCACAGTACGCCATATTTGGCGGAAAGTTTTCCGAATAATAGGCTATATTTAATATCATCAGAGTTAGAAAATAAAAAAATTGTTGTCGTCAAAGTTTTACCAAAATTTCTTCACTCGGCATCGAACAAAATTTTGTTTGATGTTGGTGATGAACAATGACCCCAACAATGATTGGAATAGTGATTATTTAGCCATCAGAGGAAATACACAGAGTTTCTTGGGGATATGTAGCTCTCAACTTATAAATGGAGTTGAGATGAAATGCTAACAGCAGCTAACGTTTCCTCAGAGATGGCGGTGAAGTACTTCGTCAAAAACTACTACCACCACGGCAAGTCGCGCTGGAGTGGACTAGGTGCTGAGAAACTTGGGTTATCAGGGGCAATCGATGATGAAGAAGCTTTTAAAAATGTAATCGAAGGGTTATCGCCTGATGGCAGTGAGCAACTTAATGCCAGGGTGTTAAAACCCAAAGAACGCAGGGCAGCACTAGACTGTACATTCTCTGCGCCCAAGAGTGTGAGCCTAATGGCGTTGGTCAGTGGGGATTCAAGATTAATCGCCGCGCACCATCAAGCATTAAAGGAACTGATCGAGCTGATGGAAAGGCGTTATGCCATAACGAGGGTGACACAAAACAACGGTAGGCACAGGGTAAACACGGGTAACTTGGTGGTCGCGCAGTTTGACCACATCGAGAGTCGGGATTTAGATCCACATCTGCACACCCACTGCTTAGTCATGAACACGACGCAAGCTAATGATGGTCAGTGGATGAGTTTGGTGAATAGTGAGATATTTGCTAACAAGAAATTCCTGGGGATGGCATACCAGAGCTATCTAGCGGCAGAAGTCCAGAAACTAGGGTATGAGGTAGAACTCAGAAAACATGGACAATTTGAGATTAAAGGTTTTAAAGAACAAGATTTAGAGGCGTTCTCAAAACGGCGGCAGCAAATCATTGCCAAAGTTGGGGTTAACTCGACTTGGGCAGAGCGTGAGAAAATCTGGGATAGTACTCGACAGCGCAAGCAAAAGATTTCAGAGCAGGAGTTAAAAGCATTCTGGAAGTCAGAAGCTGCGGCACTGGGCATCAGTTTCATCAAGCCTTCTGAGCCAAATAGTCAAGTAGTACAAAATTCAGTTTCAAAGCAAGGTCTTGAAGATGCGTTGGCAGAGGCGATTGCGCGAAGCGCAGTGCTGGAAGCAATCGCTCATTGTAGCGAAAGGAATGTTGCCTTTAAGCTTGAAGATTTAGAAAAGTTTATCCTTTCTGAAAGACTTTTCACTGATGTAAATGCACTTGAGCCATTAATCAAGGAGCATCAAGAGTTAATCGTTCTGCCGGGAATGGAAAGACAATATACAACATGGACGGCAGTAAAAAGAGAACTAGCGACGATTGAGTTGATGCAGTCAGGAATTGGGGCAGTTAATCCGATACTGCAAACACTTGTAGCTTCAGACCTTTTAGAGAAAACCTCACTAAACCTTGGGCAGCAGCAGGCAGTTAGTCTAGCTGCAACGACAACAGACCAATTCATTGCGTGGCAAGGGGTAGCTGGTGCTGGTAAGACTTTTGCCCTCAAGGAATTAAAAGCGATCGCACTAGCCCAAGGCTATACAATCAAAGCTTTTGCCCCTTCATCAATGGCGGCTAAAGTGTTAAGTGAGGAGCTAGGTATACAAGGCGAGACTGTAGCCAGTTTATTGGTGTCTGAGCCAGCACCCCGACTTGAATTAAATCAGATTTGGATTGTGGATGAGGCAGGTTTACTTAGTGCCAAAGATGCTCATGCCCTATTAGAAAGAGCGACCCTTGAGGGAGCAAGACTATTACTAGTTGGCGATACCAAGCAATTATCGGCTGTCGAAGCTGGAAGCCCATTCAAATCCTTGCAACAAGCTGGCATCAAGACCGCGCACTTAAACCAATCAAACAGGCAGCGTAACCCGGATCTCAAGATTGCAGTAGACCTAATTGCAGACGGGAGAGTAGAAGCGGGGTTTAAGCAATTATCGGCAATAGGCAGTATTCAGGAAGTATCACCCGATACTATAAGAGAAATAATTGCTGCTGACTATATAGGATTAGCGAAAGAGCAACGAGCGCGAACATTGGTACTGGCTGGCACAAATGTAGAGAAGTTAGCACTTACTCAGGCAATCCGAGGCAAGCTAAAAATTGAAGGAAGTTTAGGGGCAACTGCAAACATTACCCAGTTGCAAGCTCTAAACCTGACCAAAGTGCAGCTGCGCTATACCCATAACTTTGAATTAGGCAATGTGGTGATGCCAACGCGCAACTACAAACGCCGGGGTTTAGAGAAAGCTTTGCTGTATGAAGTCGTCGGCAAGAACACCGACCGATTAATTTTGAAAGCAGACGATGGAAAGCAGTTAGAAGTAGATGCCAATTTTGACAAAGCTGTTTATCAACGCGAGCAAATTGAGATTGCTGTAGGCGATCGCTTGCAATGGAAGAAAAATGACCGACAGTTACAAAGGCGAAATGGACAAGAGTTTATAGTCACGGCGATTGAGGGAGATTCCGCCCAAATTCAGTATTTAGATAGCAATCGAACTGAAACTATTAACCTTAAACAGGCGCAAAACTTAGACTACGCGCTTGTCAGCACAATCTACAGCAGCCAAGGCAAAACCACTGACCTAGCCTTGATTGCGGCAGATCACACCATTGGGCAAGAAAGTTTTTACGTAGCGATTAGTCGAGCTAGGCATAACGTCAAACTTTATACTAAAGACAAATCAGAATTGCTGGAACTGGCGCAAGAGTCTAAAGCCAAAGATAACGCCTTAGAATTGCTGATGAATTCCTTAAAAGTGGAACGAATGCAGGCGAAAACTGCCTCGGTCAGTCCAAGAGCTAATGAGCCGATAGTAAAACTTGGAGTAGCAATAGCAGAGCCTGTACTGAAAGCTCAACCGCTAACCACAGAGCAAGTTTCCTTACCAGTATTAAAGGAAGAAACACCAATAGTTGTAAAGGAAAATTCAGATCAAAAGCCTGTAGTCAAACTTAAAAAGAAAGAATTATTACCAACCGAGAAACAACCTCCTGCTTTTGAAAAACCAGTATTAAAGACTGCTGCCCCAACAGAAGCATTTTGGATACCTCAAAAGCAAGAAGAAGTACTTAATTTTATTGAATCAAAGCACTGGCAAGAGTTTGAATCAAGTGCCATTCACCCAGAAATTGCAGCGCTAAACTTTGAAAGCCTTCAGTTCAACTATGCAGGTGGTGAGCATGAGGCTTGGGAAAGGCTGATGGTTAGCGAAAAACTTAATCGTACAAATACGGGGCGACTTAGTGAAGGGTTAATCAAAGCCTATTCTCACCTTGATGCTGGTGGTTGGTGGTGTGATGCTGGAGTTGATGCGCGTTCATTTGCTGATTTAACACCAGGTGATAAACCTGCAATTAAAAGATGGGGATGTTACAAGCCGAACACACCTAGACCCAAAAAAGATGAGGAGAACCAGATAATTGAAGGAAAATTCATTAAATATGAGCATCCCCCAAAGGTTGAATTAAGTATATTCTTGCTCAATGTCCCCGATGAGATAGCCGAACGCATATACTCCAAACACAAAGTTAATCCCACCCAGCAGGAGCGCAAATCAGGATTTTGGTATTGTGTCTGGAAATATAATTTACCGTGTGCGATCGCAGAAGGCGCGAAAAAAGCAGCCAGTCTGTTGAGTCAGGGTCATGCTGCCATTGGGCTACCTGGGATTTCGGCGGGATACCGAACTCCCAAAGATGAGTTTGGCAAAAAAATCGGTAAGTCTTACCTACATGAGGAATTAGCGGTTTTCGCCACACAAGGGAGAGTTTTCAAGTTCTGCTTTGACTACGAAACCAAGCCCGAAACAAAACTCCATATCGAACGAGATATTTCCGTAACTGGAAGATTGTTACAAAAAGCTGGAGCAAGAGTAAAAGTCATCAACTTGCCAGGCCCAGACAAAGGTGTTGATGATTTCATCTTCGCAAATGGGGCACAAGCTTACGAGAAATTGAGTCATCTTGCTCCAACCTTTCGGGACTGGCAACAGCAGAATCAGCATTCAAAGACTGCGGCTTTTCCACCTTTGCGTAAGCCGATACCAGAACAACGTTCTATACAACTTGAGGGAACAGGCAATAGGGAACGGGTAACAGGGAATGACAAATTGGATCTCTTACCAACACACAGGGAAGAGGAAATAGAAAAAACTGTTGCCTGTTCCCCATTGCCTGTTCCCTATCTTTTACAAAATAAACCACAGGTACAAACCCATGACTTTAACCAACGACAACAACCTAACTCAGATACAGTTCCTAACCGAGAAGATAGAGCAATTGACCCAAAAAATCGAGCAGTTACAAACCAACAGCCAGCAGATGAGCGAGCTAATCAAGTTATTAGAAACGAGTCAAACCGAGAAACTAACCGAAATGAGTGCGAGTCACGCGAATTTCTTGCAGCAATTAACCGAGATGCTGAACTCGAAAAAGTCTTCGAGCATGGAGACGATATTGCAGGAATTAACCAAAGCTCTACAGATGATGGGCTTCGAGGTCAACGAACAGAGAAACTCTCAAGACAAGTTAACGGACAAAATTCAACAATTTTTAATAGAGAAGCAAGTTATGTCCATTCTTCACAACCAGCCACCAGACAACTCTTAAATACAATCTCTGATTATCTTGAGCAATCAGCTATTGAGTCTGCTTTAACCCAAACAGTATTAGGGCTATAGGAATCATATTTGATTTTTGAAAAAGACTACGAGATAATACTGAGGTAAATATCGGTCTAAGAGTGAACCATG